>MKRS01000615.1 GCA_001897035.1 Bacteroidales bacterium 45-6 | reverse complement strand
ATCTGACTGTTCAACAACTTGTCAATTACGACAAATGTCAAAATTGCAAACAACGAATAAGATCGAACCAGTGTTGAGTCTTCATCTAAATTCAACATCGAATACAAGCTATCAGTTCGAGTTCAATGCATTTACTGTCGGTAGGAAATAGTTCTTTTTTTTCTGTTTTCACAAAAAGACTGTTTTTCTATTTCGTAGATGTTGCAGAAAGTAGGAAGACCATTTGAATATTCTTGGAATTAAGAGGAAAACGTTGAGATTTAGGTGATATTCTCAGCGAGAATGTACGAATGTTTTTAGTTTACAATCTTTCTGGTAGTCAAAAGAGAAGTTTACGGTCATTAAAAACGATCACAATTGACAATTCAAGTTTGATTAATATCAGTCGTTTGGTATGTCAATTGTGAATGAAATTATCTTTAGTTAAATGAATAAGTATATCACATTTAGGTAAATAATAGTATTATTCAATCTCAAATGAAGATTATTAATTTCAATGTTCTACAAGCCAATGTTAATGCTCAATTGTCGTTGTTAAATGTCACAGTTTTGTTTAAATTCATGCTTCAATGTTTGACAGATTGTCAAGTGAAAGAAATGATTAAATTGAAAAATTCCACTTCAAACACTATAGGTCCCATTGTAATTAGTTACAATGGAACTACTCATATTCATCATGTTTCATTAAATAGTACAGTTTATGATTTTGATTTATTTGAATAATTCTTTTTTTTTTATTCTTCAAGATGTTATCATGGATATCATAGTTTCAACAACAGAAAGCACATATTCATATTCAGATCTAATCACTAGTACACCGGTGATCGTTTCGTCGTCATCCATGTTTTGTAAAAATTATTCATTTTTGTTTTAATTTTAGCTAGATTAAATGATAAATATTTAGATTTGACAGAAACAATTTATGCTATTATTTATCGGATAAGTTCCGATCAATTGGTTGCATCTGATTCTTTCGAAACAGGACCAATAACTGATCCCTTCACGTTAGATGATTTGGGAAATATGGTTCGCACGGTAAACCGTAAGGATGAAGCCACTCCCGAACAAAAGAAAAAGGCAGGTGATACCCTGTTGGAGATACGGCAGACCGATCTGTTTGAGCAGGTGGTTTCAGGTAAACCCGATGCAAAGCGAATCGTTACCGACCTGATGGCGGAGAGCCTTTCAGCTTTCTATGAGCGGAAAGATAAGGAAGCCGGAACAATGGGAAGCGAGAAGAAGGCTCCCGACACTTTTAATATCAGAGATTTCGCATAGAGCGAACAGTATTAATAATGTAAAACAAAAAAGAGATGAAAGAAAGAGATTACGGTTAGCGTCGAATAAGCCGACAACAAAAGGGTCTTATGACCTACCACTAAAAAAATTCAATAGTAACAACCCGGTAAGTGGGACTATCCACCCCACTTACCATTTTAACAATTTCTCAATATGACAAAGAAAAAAGTTCTTATGTCGGCAGCCTTTATTCTGGCTGCTGTTTCAAGTGCATTCGCACAAGGTAACGGTGTCGGTGGTATTACCGAAGCTACCAACATGGTGACCAGTTATTTCGATCCGGGAACAAAATTGATATACGCAATCGGAGCCGTTGTCGGCTTGATTGGTGGGGTAAAGGTGTATGGGAAGTTCAGTTCGGGCGATCCCGACACGAGCAAAACTGCCGCCAGTTGGTTCGGTGCGTGTATCTTCTTGATAGTAGCTGCGACCATTCTGCGCTCCTTTTTCCTTTAATCGACTTCATACCCAAAAGAGTTATGGAGTTTAATATCAATAAAGGAATAGGCAAAAGTGTGGAGTTCAAAGGTTTGAAATCCCAATACCTTTTCATATTCGCCGGAGGCTTGCTCGCTGTATTTGTCGTGTTTGTCATTATATATATGATTGGCATTGATCAGTGGATCTGCATAGGCTTCGGTGTAATCGCTGCTTCGGTATTGGTTTGGCTTACCTTTAACCTGAATGAAAAATACGGGGAACATGGCTTGATGAAACTCATGGCTATAAAACAACATCCCCGCTATTTGATTAACAGGAAAACTCCGCACCGCCTTTTCAAACGGAAAGGAAAGGAGGTAGCGTATGCGTAACATTATGAAAGCGGCGACTATCGAAAGTAAGTTTCCGCTGTTGGCTGTCGAACATGACTGCATCATATCAAAGGATGCAGATATTACGGTTGCCTACCGTGTGGAACTGCCCGAACTGTTTACCGTAACCAATACCGAATACGAAGCAATTCATTCGTCTTGGGCGAAAGCGGTAAAAGTCCTGCCCGAATACTGTGTGATGCATAAGCAGGATTGGTTTGTGCGTGAAACCTACAAACCCGCTACCGATAAGGACGATATGAGTTTCTTATCCCGCAATTTTGAAAAGCACTTCAACGAACGCCCGTTCCTGAATCACTCATGCTTCCTGTTCCTTACCAAAACAACCAAAGAGCGAATGAGAATGCAGAGCAATTTTTCGTCGCTTTGTCGTGGGAATATTATCCCAAAGGAAGTGAACAAGGATACAAGCGTGAAGTTCTTGGAAGCCGTCGGACAGTTTGAACGGATAATGAACGATAGCGGATTTATACGCCTTACCCGTATCAGTTCCGATGAAATTACAGGAACAGACACTTCTGCCGGACTTATCGAAAAGTATTTCGCCCTGTCATTGGACGATACTACTTGTTTGGAAGATTTGGAACTGGGAGCGGATGGGCTTCGGGTAGGAAGTAAACACGTCTGCCTGCATACGCTTTCGGATGCGGAAGATCTGCCCGGACGTATCGGAACGGATATGCGATATGAAAAACTATCGACCGACCGGAGCGACTGCCGTTTGTCTTTCGCTTCGCCCGTCGGTTTGCTCTTGTCGTGCGACCATATCTACAACCAATATCTGTTTATCGAAGATAGTGCGGAAAACCTACGAAAATTCGAGAAAAGTGCAAGGAATATGCAGTCGCTTTCAAGGTATAGTCGTGGAAACCAAATCAATAAGGAGTGGATCGACCAATACCTGAACGAAGCACATTTATTTGGACTGACTTCTATTCGGGCGCACTTCAACGTATTGGCATGGAGTGATGACGTGGAAGAACTCAAACATATCCGCAACGACGTGGGTAGCCAGTTGGCTCTTATGGAGTGTAAGCCACGACATAATACGGTGGATGCCGCTACTTTGTACTGGGCAGGTATGCCGGGCAACGGTGGTGATTTTCCTGTGGAAGAATCGTTCTACACGTTTATCGAACCTGCTCTTTGTTTCTTTACTGAAGAAACAAACTACCGCAGTTCGCCCAGTCCGTTCGGTATCAAAATGGCGGACAGGGTTTCGGGAAAACCTCTCCATGTAGATATTTCCGATCTGCCCATGAAGAAAGGAATTATTACGAACCGTAATAAATTCATTCTTGGACCGAGCGGAAGCGGTAAGTCATTTTTTACCAACCACATGTGCCGCCAGTATTACGAACAGGGAACGCATATCGTGTTAGTGGACACGGGTAACTCCTATCAGGGATTATGCAACCTGATTAACCGTAAGACCAACGGTCAGGATGGGGTGTACTTCACTTATACCGAAGAAAATCCGATTTCATTTAATCCATTTTTCACGGATGATAATGTCTTCGATATTGAAAAGCGTGAGAGTATAAAAACGCTAATTCTTACCCTGTGGAAAAGGGATAACGAGCCGCCTTCACGGGCGGAGGAAGTTGCCCTCTCCAATGCAGTCAGCCAGTATATAGACAAACTGAAAACCGACAGGAAGCTGATACCCTCTTTCAATACATTCTATGAGTTCGTCCGGGACGATTACAAAAAGGTACTGGAAGAAAAGAAAGTGCGTGAAAAGGATTTTGACATTGCCAATTTCCTGAACGTGCTTGAGCCGTACTATCGTGGGGGCGAATATGATTTCCTGTTGAACTCGGATAAGCAACTGGATTTGTTGTCTAAACGCTTCATTGTCTTTGAAATTGATGCGATAAAAGACCACAAAATCCTCTTTCCTGTGGTTACGATTATTATCATGGAAGTTTTTATACACAAAATGAGGCGGTTACAGGGTATCCGCAAGATGATATTAATCGAAGAAGCATGGAAAGCGATTGCCAAAGAGGGTATGGCAGAGTACATTAAGTACCTCTTTAAGACCGTTCGTAAGTTCTTCGGCGAAGCCATTGTCGTAACGCAGGAAGTCGATGATATTATCGCTTCTCCTATCGTGAAAGAGAGTATTATCAATAACAGCGATTGCAAAATCCTATTAGACCAACGCAAATACATGAACAAGTTTGACAGTATTCAGGCGTTGCTCGGATTGACCGAAAAGGAAAAGTCGCAGGTACTCTCAATTAATATGTCGAATGCTCCAAGCCGAAAATACAAAGAAGTTTGGTTCGGACTGGGCGGTGTGCAGTCGGCGGTCTATGCCACAGAAGTCAGTTTAGAAGAATACTACACGTACACAACGGAAGAATCCGAAAAACTGGAACTGCTGCAACTGACCGAAAAACTGGACGGCAATATCGAACTGGCGATTAAACAACTTGCCGAAAGCAAACGACAGGAGCAATAGCCATGAAAAGAAAAAGATATATGCCAGCTACGGCTCTGCAAGTGCTAACCTCTTTTCCGCTTCGTGATATTTGCGGGACATGGGAAAGTCTTTGCGGTTCCCCAAGCATCAGGATTTACCATGACGGTAGTCAATTCCGGTTGCAGTTTATTTACAAACACGATACGGCGTTTACCGTCCCTTTATTCCAATGTTGGGGATATACCTTTTTCAATTTCTATGGCATGATACGCATTATCTACGATAGTGAGCGGGATATGCTCCTGCTTGCTACCGAAGGCGATTACAAACGGGTGTACGATTAACGTACAGTCGAAATTCAATCAGTAATAATTTAAAAAGTAAAAGTTATGAAACGAATATTTATGTGCCTTGCAGTGGCACTAAGCATGTTCTCCTTTCAGGCAAAAGCGCAGTGGGTTGTTGCCGACCCGACCAATCTGGTACAAAATATCATCAGTGCGGTACAAGGTACTTCGACGGCATCCAACATGATAAACAACCTGAACGAGAGCATCAAAATTTACAAACAAGGTAAGGAATACTACGACGCACTCAAATCAGTCCACAATCTGATTAAAGATGCACGTAAGGTTCAGAAGACTATCGAAATGGTAAGTGAGATTACGGACATGTATGTTACCGGATTTAATAAAATGGTAAGTGATCCTAATTTCTCTGCAAATGAGTTGGCAGCCATTTCAACTGGTTATGCCAAGCTGTTGGAAGAAGGGGGAGCGTTGGTAACGGATTTGAGAAACGTTGTTACCGGAAGCAACGGGCTTTCCCTTTCCGACAAAGAACGCATGGACGTAATCGACCAGATTCACAACAAGATGTTGGAGTACCGTAACCTGACTAAGTATTTTACCCAAAAGAGTATATCCGTATCCTATATCCGGGCTAAGGAAAAAAATGATATGGACAGGGTATTGGCACTGTATGGTAATCCATCCGAAAGGTATTGGTAATAAGTAAATGTAGTCAGTTATGAATTTTGACAATCTACATCAGATTTTACAGAATCTGTACCAAAACATGATACCTCTTTGCAGCGACATGATTGGCGTTGCAAAGGGGGTAGCGGGACTGGGCGCACTGTTCTATGTGGCGTACAGGGTATGGCAGGCGTTAAGTCGTGCCGAGCCTATCGACGTGTTTCCTTTGCTTCGTCCGTTTGCGATTGGGCTGTGCATCATGTTTTTCCCCACAATCGTGTTGGGAACTATCAATGCGGTTATGTCACCTGTTGTAAAGGGTGCGCATACCATTATGGAAAACCAAATGGTTAATGTGGAAGCATTACAGCAACAAAAAGACAATTTGGAATATGAAGCCCGTTTGCGTGAGGGCAAAGCATGGCTTGTCGATGATGAAGTGTATGACCAGAAAATGAAAGAACTCGGCATTACCGATGCTGCCGAAATTGTCAGTATGTGGGGCGAACGGCTTTGGTATGATATCAAAGCATGGTTCAGGGAGGTAATTCGGGATTTCTTTGAGTTATTGTTCAATGCTGCCGCCCTGACCATTGATACGCTCAGGACATTCTTTCT
>MKRS01000614.1 GCA_001897035.1 Bacteroidales bacterium 45-6 | reverse complement strand
GGCGATCCTGGGGGCGCAGGCGGCCGGGCCGATGATCATGCCGGCGCCCACGGTGTTGTTGGTGGCCTCGTCGAATTGGCGGCGTGCTCCAGCCAGCTCTTCGGAGGAGGCTACGGCTGCAGCCAGCAGGGCATTGAGTGCGGGAATCTGGATAGAGGCTTGGGCAGGATTGTAGGTGGTACCCAACTGAGTTACGGACGAAATAAGGATCCTGAAATTGTCGATGTTTTTAGCATGACCTGTTTCTGAAGTTGAAACCATAATTGTGTCGTTTTTTAATGTTAAGTATTCAATTTTATCGGCGATAAAGTTATGTTTTTGTGCGGGATATGCAAGGGAAGAGGTTACTTTTTTTAATGGAAGAGTTATTTTGGGGGAACGGAGAAATATGTATCGGCTGCACGCATAGCGGACCTCCAAACAACAGCTGTAAAAAAAAGTAAAACAGAGGCTGCAAAATAAGAAAAGTTTGTTAATTTTACGGCTGGAGATGAAGGAATGTAAGGGAGAAAAGAGTATGACAGCGAATGCTCCCGCAAACCGCCAAATGCCGATAGCCTCGGTCGTTAGGGGCAATCATAAAAAAATAAACAAAATGGCAAAAAATGACAAGATACTCATTGATGGAATTATAGATGACAGAATTGAATTAAAAATTCCAAATGATAAACGAGATGAAGCTTTTGAATATTTTTCATTTGAACAAGTTTTAAAAGATTATGACCTTTCGTCAGATGAAATAAAATCAGGAATTATAGATGGCAGAAATGATGGAGGTATTGATGGTTTTTTTATTATTGTGAATGGTCATTTCCTTTCCGACCCTTCAACCTTTCAGTGGCCTAAGACAGGGGCAATTTTGGATGTATGGATAATAACGTGTAAACTACATGACACGTTTAAACAAGCTCCATTAGATAATCTTGCAGCAAGCATGACAGAGCTACTTGATTTTACAATAGAAAATGACAAACTATTAGGTGCATATTCTTCACAGCTTTTAGCTCAACGTGAGAACTTAAGATTTGCATACAGAAAAGTATCACCAAGATTAACCCAATTTACTATCAACTTCTGTTATGCTTCGAGAGGCAATACAAATGATTTTGAAGAAGGCAGTCCAATATTATCACGTGCTAATCAAATAGCACAAATTGCAAAAGATTATTTTAGTAGTTGTATTTCGGAGTTTAAAATTTTAGGTTCAAGTGAGCTCATTGAATTGCATAGAAAGACTCCAAATTTTTCAATAGAATTACCTTTTGTTGAAAAACTATCTAGAGGTGATCGTTATGTGTTGCTTGTTAACCTTCAAGATTACTATAATTTTGTTACAGATGAGGGAAAACTCAGAAGATATCTTTTTGACTCAAATGTTAGAGATTTTATGGGTTTAAATAGAGTAAATGAAGATATTAGAGAAACTCTAAATACAGTTGATTCAACTGATTTTTGGTGGTTAAACAATGGCGTTACAATTCTAGCAACAGGCGTAACACCTTTAGGTAAATCTGTTCAAATAGAAGATATTCAAATAGTAAATGGTCTACAAACCACAGAGTCAATTTTCAGACATTTTGAAGCAGGTGGTACTGACCCCAATAATAGATTAATTCTAGTGAAGATAGTTGTTTCAAATGAAGATAAAATTAGAGATTCAATAATAAGAGCGACAAACAATCAAACAAATGTTGAACTTGCTTCATTACATGCGACTGATAAAATACAAAGAGATATTGAAGATGTACTTAAACGGAATGGGTTATATTACGAAAGAAGGACTAATTTTTACAAAAACCAAGAGATTTCTTCAGATAAGTTATTAACTCCTCTATATTTAGCTGCTGGATATGTAAACTTAGTATTAAAGTCTCCTCATCAAGCAACAAACTTGAAAAATCGTTTTATGAGATCTGATAGTGCCTATCGTGATGTTTTCTCAACCAATATTGATTTAAATATTTGGCCTCAGGTTGGTTATATTATGAAAAAGACAGATACTTTTTTAGAAACAGTAAGACCTAAAAGTGCACACGTTGGTGAAAGGTTTCTCAAAACAAATCGTCAATTTATAAGCTTCTTGACAATCTCGAAAATATTTGGAACATTTAATTTTAGCTTAAACGATTTGATAAATCTAGATATTGCTTGTTTTAATAATGATGAACTCCTTTTGAGTTGGAAATTAATAAACGCTCCTGAATCAGAAGTCAGCATAAAGACTGTTGCTAAGAAAAGTTACTTATTAAGATTATGTGAAAAAGCAGTTAATGAATGGGGCATAACAGGTATAGAAAGAATGGAAAAAATGCTTCCAATCAACCTCACTTATCACAATACAAAACCTAGTCCTGAAAAAGGTCAAGTCACAATGGACTTTACTATGAAAGTGCATGAACTGCTCCCTCAACAGCCATGGAAGCCTGGGATTCATAAAGAAATTGTCTCTAAATTAGGTTGCACGACAAATGAGTATTTTGATGCCGTAAAAATATTAATTGATGAAGGACTTAGACATAATCAAAAAGACGGAGTTGTTTACGATGAGGATGGGAATGTTCTAGCTTTTGACACAGAACGAGTGGATGCTGAAACATTACAACTTCTATACGTATAAAAAAATAAATTACTGTACATAACACACGCCTATGTTCACAGGCTGGCTGACGTGCATTTAGCAGGTTTTGCTCCCGCATTAGCTTCGCTGATTTTCAATTCACTTTGTCGCTGTGCGACAGCGAATGCTCCCGCAAACCGCCAAATGCCCATAGCCTCGGTCGTTAGCAGCAGCCATAAAAAAAGAAAAAGACAATGAGAAAATCAGACATTTACGAATTTGCGATTAAAATCTTAGGACTTTATTTAGTAGTCTCTGTGATTGAACATTTGAGAGAAGTTATTTCTTACGCGACAATTTTGATTCAACTCCACGACAAGCCAGAACAAATTGGTGAATTTAATCAAGTACCTATTTTTATTGTGACTCTGTTCAACTTTCTGTTATTGACGACATTTGCGTGGTTATTAATCTTCAAGACAAGAAAACTGACAAGTTTAATCTGTACGAAAGAAGACTATTCAGAAACAACTAAATTATTTGCAGACAAGAAAACTATAATTGAAATAGCAATTATATTGGTTGGCTTAATGACTGTCATTTGGACTATTCCCGAATTTGCAATTAAACTTAAGAACTATGTCTACATGTCTCAAAACAGTTTTACGACAACAATGAATGATAAAACCTTCTTATTCATTGGTGGACTAAAAATAGTAGTTGGAATTATAGCAATATCGTACGCAAAATCAATCTCGTCATACGTTTCGAAAGAAAAAAACAACTGTGTGGAGACTGATAACGAATAATTTAATTTGAAACAACTATTGACAATCAAGAAAAAAAAATGGTTGCTGCTAACGCACGCCTATGTTCATTGGCTGGCTGACGTGCATTCCGGCGGTTTTGCTCCCGCATTAGCTTCGCTGATTTTCAATTCACTTTGTCGTTTCACGACAGCGAATGCTCACGCAAACCGCCAATGCCCATAGCCTCGGTCGTTAGGCGTAATTTTAAAAAAAAGTATGAAGCGAGACAAAATATATGAGGACTTACATTTTACTTCTGATTTTTCAGTTGAAGATTGGAATGCTTTATTGAAATTAAAATTAGCAAAGTACTTTTCAAATGAATCGATTTTTGAGAAAAACAAAGAGATTTTGAGAACTGAGTTTGTTAATTATATTAGATTCTGCACTAAGCCTGAGTATTTCAAACTGTTTGAGTGGACCTATGACCTTTATAAGGAATGTATCAGTTCCGACAAACAACAAATTATTAAAGTTGTAGCTAATTCATTTGATGAAATTTCAAGTACCGACATGAAGTGGATGACAAATGTACTGACGCAACCAGAAGTAAATGATTTTTCAGAAAGGGATAAAATTAGCTACTATTTCAAGGTTATTGACGAAACTTTGGAGAGCGCATTTAAACCTCGCTTCAAATTCCTTGACAAACTTGTTAACTATAAATTGTATGGTTTTATTCCTGACAATTCAGGCTCAGACTTCGGGAAAGTAATCCGAGATTTCCCTGATCAAGTAAAGAACGATACAATCCTGTTTCTAGAAGACCCAATTGTTTCAATCTCGACAAATCAGTGGAGGAATATAGCGGCACATAAATCCTTTACAATTAATAAGAATGACATAGTGGTTGAGTACGGAAGAAATAGTATTCAAAAACTTGCATTGTCATATGACAATTTCTATAAAATTGTTCATTGGACTCAAGATATTTATAGAGTAATTCGATTCGGACAAGTTTTGACTGACCTAAACTATATTGAAGAAATCGTGGCCGAATTGGGCGGTACTCAAAATATGAACATTAGATTTGAATCCTCACTCCTACATATCATCCATAACATGCAAATAGTAGGATTTGAGTTTGTATCAAACGAGGAACAAAGCGATACTTTTTGTTTAAATGTCAAAGGGAAAATCGATCATGATTTGGAATCTTCTTTAATTCATGCTTCTCAGTGTTTAGACCAACTTTCATGCGCCATTTACGATGACAAATTTGTGAGAAACAATTTTCAAAAGACAAAAATAAGTATAGTTGACGATAACCGAAATACACTTGCATCCGCGACAATTTCAATCGAAGTAGCTTTAAAGAAATCGAAGGGAGAGTTGACTCTTAATGAATATTTGAGTCAGATGGATTTTTACATAAAAAACTACGCCTAACACACGCCTATGTTCATTGGCTGGCTGACGTGCATTTAGCGGGTTTTGCTCCCGCATTAGCTTCGCTGATTTTCAATTCACTTTGTCGTTCCACGACAGCGAATGCTCCCGCAAACCGCCAAATGCCCATAGCCTCGGTCGTTATGGCCTATAGTAAAAAAAAGAAAAAGACGGATTTGTTCGTTGAAAATCTTTGACAAACCGACCGCTTTTACGACATAAACACACGAATCTGTAACGACTGAAATCTTTGAAATTGGGGCTTGACGACTAAAAGAAAAAAAGAATAGCAGAAAGTTAAACGAAAAGAAAATATTATCTTTGGAGAGTCATAAAACAAAAAACCCGGCTTCATCACCAGCATAAAAACTGGGAGAGGAATCACCGGGACTACGGCACAAAGATACAAAGAAATATGGAAAACAAAACAATTATCGAGAGAATTATATCAAAAGAGCGTTTACAACCTTATTTGACCCACCACAGGAACAATCAAGAAAAAGCTATTCAGCACTATAAGAGCAATATACTTGTTTCTGAAGCATTTTACCCATTATTGTCTATACTCGAAATTGGACTGAGAAATTCCATTGATTTTCAGTTAACTATAAGATTCAATGACAAGAATTGGTTTGAAAATCATGAATTCATTAAAGTTGCTTCGAGATTTCAAATTGACAGAATATCGGATGCAAGGTCAAATATCCTATCAGAAAAAAAGGAAATAACTTCTGGCAGAATAATTTCTGAACTCTCATTTGGTTTTTGGACATCTTTATTTGACACTAAATTTGAAATGACTCTTTGGAAAACTCTTCGACTTGCATTTCCAAACTGCCCGAAAGAAATTAGAAAACGGAGAACCATGAGTTCGAAATTTAATTCAGTTCGGAAACTCAGAAACAGAATTTTTCATCATGAGGCAATAACTTGGAATCTTGATGTAATACAGGAATATGAGAAAGAAATTTTGGAAGCATTAGACTGGTTGAATAGAGATTTAGTGAATTGGCTGGATGGACTAAATCATCTTGACAATGTGATTGAAGAAAACAGAAAACATATTGAATGACACCAAACTACAGGCCATAACACACGCCTATGGGTCATTGGCTGGCTGACGTGCATTTAGCAGGTTTTGCTCCCGCATTCACTTTGTCGTTTCACGACAGCGAACGCTCCCGCAAACCGCCAATGCCCATAGCCTCGGTCGTTATGCGTAAGTGTAGAAAAAGAAAATCCGTGAAATTAGAAACTTATATAAATGGAAAAACTTTATAAAAAAGAACTATCAGAATATCCAGACAGTGATTTATTATCATTGATAAGAAACCCAAAGAGCATGGATAATGCGAGATTTAATGAAATCCTTGAGGAGTTAAAGAAAAGAGGACATTCTGAAGAAATAAA
>MKRS01000613.1 GCA_001897035.1 Bacteroidales bacterium 45-6 | reverse complement strand
ACGATGCCGCTTATCTTTCGCAAGTCCTCTGCTGCTTGCCCGTTTGGGACAATGGCCTGGCTTTTCCTGAACAACAGTATCTGGTTGTTTTTCAATTGAAAGCCAACGTCTTTCCCTTTAAATATTTCTTCAAGCACATCCTTCAAGGGAAGATTGGATACGTTGATCGTGACCCGGGCATTGGCATCCGTCACATCGTTGCTGTAAAAAAACTTGTAGTCGCTTTGCTTGCTCAAGTCGGCAAGGACATTCGACAAGGGCTCGTTTTGGGCATGTAATGTCACTTTTTTGTCTTGCGCGGCTCCCGGCAACGCAAAAACTGCTTGTAGCACGAAGATGAGCAGCAAGCATAAAAGCTTCTGCCTTCTGCTTTCAGGCCAAGGTTGAGGTTGGTTTTTCATTCGTAATTCAAATTTACACTTCATGGCATATTAATGGTTTGATTTATAAATAAATACGTCCAATAAGGACACATCAGTAGGTATCAAAATGGATATAGCATGGGCTGTCGAGCGCAGCATGCGAACGACAAACGAGAGTTCAACTATCTCAAAATAACAGTTTTATGTTTCTCATCGAAGGCATAACCTACCTGAGGGGTGATGAAATGGATATTGCTCAGTATTTCCTCCAAAGGTTCCTTGTCGATGGTGATATTGTAAGTAAGTCCGCCGATCTTCGGGTTTTGTATGACAATCTTGTAGCCGTATTTTTCGGTCAATCGGCGCGCCACTTCGTCCAAGGTTTGCCGTTTGATAATCATTTGCCCACCCAGCCAATCGGACATTTGGTTCACGTCCACTAATTTCACAAAATATTCTCCGGTGCGGCGGTTGTAGCTGAATTGCATCCCGGGCCTTAGCTCTGAGAGGACTTTGGCCTCCTTTGTGTTGTCGATGATCTGCACTTTTCCTTCCTTCAGCCCGGTGTAAACATAGATCTGGTCAGGATAAGCATCGACATTGAATTTTGTTCCTAAAACCCGGATTGTATATGCCCCGATATTCACTTGAAAGGGCCGTTCTGGATTGTGGGCCACCTCGAAATAAGCTTCTCCGCGGAGCGACACGTTCCGGTTTTTGCGGTCGAATTGGGAAGGATAGGTCAGCTTCGAGTTTTCATTCACTTTCACTTTCGTGCCATCGTTCAGGTACAAGGTGGATTGTTCTCCGGAGGCAGTTTCAAGCGAATTGAAAGTGGGCTTTTCCACTTTGGTCAACTCGCGCAGCCAAAAGCCGGCCATCACCAACACCACAATTGCCGCCGCATACTGCCACCAGCGGAGCACGCCAAAAGGCGATCCCTTGGGCTTCGAGGGTTGCCCGATTTGCTCGTTCAACTTCCGCCAGCCGGTTTCGGCATCCGAGCGGCTTTGAAGCTCTTCCCAGCGGCTCAACTGGTACGCCTCCTTCAGCCCAAAGAGAAATTCCTTGTTCTCCTCCTTGTCGGCCAACCATCGCAAAACATCCTCCCGTTCCGAATCGGTGAGTTCGTTTCGAAGATATTTGACAAGCAATATGTTGTTAATTTCGTTCATCATTTTGGGGAATTTCTCCATTAAATAAAAAATAAAATAGCAAACGTGGCAGCTACCACCGGCAGGGCGTAATCTTTCATCTCCTGCCTCAGAAAATGGATTGCCCGGTATATTTGATTCTCCACGGTGCGGACCGACAATCCCAGGCGGGCGGCTATTTCCGAGCTTTTCAAGTCGTTCTGCTTGCTAAGCAGGAAGATCTCCCGGCATTGCTCGGGAAGTTTTTTCACCGCTTTTTCGTAAATCTCTTCCACTTCGTGCATGAATATCGATCCAAGCAGGTTGCGGTCGGGATTGTAATAAGCTATTTCAATTTCTTTCATTTTCAAATCCGACAATTCGGAAAAATTGCTTTGAATGGCCTGCATCCGCAAACGCTTCAGGCAGATGCCATGGAAGATTTTGAACAAATAGGCGGTGACCGAAAAATCGGTGACAATGTTCTCCCGATGTTCCCAGAAGGCAAGGAAAGCCTCCTGCACCAAATCCTTGGTAGTCTCTTCGTCATGCAAAATCCCCATCCCATAAGCAAACAAGCGTGGCTGATATTTCTTATAGAAAGTCTCAAAAGCACGGACATCGCCTTTCCTTATGGCCTTAAAGGTTATTTCATTGTCGTTTTTCATTAGTACCGGTGTTTATATTTAAAGAGAATCGGAATACAAAAACTACTCATGGGATAAAAGCTGTTTTACAACATGTTTAGCCAGAATTGAATCCTTCCAAACACAAATTTATAGACAAAAAGCCTCCAACCGGAACATCGGGCGATAATTTTTTTCATCCTCGTTTTGTAACATTTCCCATATCAATGTCGTCATATAGTTAAACCCGGGAAAAGAGAGAGAATTATTAAAATTGGCTATTCCAAAAGCATTCTGATGCAACGAAACATGATTTTTAGCAAATCTCGAAAGTCAATGATCTAAAAAATCAAGCGAGTTGCATACCGCCTAACAGTAAAAAAAATAATCGTATGAAATATTTACCCATCCTTTTGGCAGCATGGCTCATGCTGGCTGCCTCCGCCTCGGCCCAGGTGAAAATATCCGGCATTATCGTTGATTCCGACACCAAAAAAACGGTTGAATATGCAAATCTTTCTTTGCTGAAACAAGATTCCACGTTTGTGGCAGCTGCCTCTTCGGACGACCAGGGATTGTTCGCATTCAATAATATCCCGACCGGGAACTACATCCTTTCGGCTTCTTCTTTAGGTTATGAAAAATCGTTCCAACGCATCAATGCTGTTGAGAAGGAGGCTAAAGTGGGGAATGTGCTGCTCACACCCTCTTCCGTAGCCTTGAAGGACGTGGTGGTCACAGGCCACACTGTGATCCAAAAGCCTGACAAAAAGCTCATCCTGCCGTCGGCCTCCCAAATAAAAGCGTCGAACAACGGGATCACGCTGTTGAAAAACTTGCAGCTTCCACGTGTCATGGTCAACCCGATAGACAATACGGTGACCGTGCCGGGAAGCGGAGCGGTGCAACTGCGCATCAACGGCGTGGTGGTGACGGTGGCCGAGATTACGGCTCTGGCCCCTACCGACATTGTTCGCATCGAGTATCACGATGATCCTGGAATGCGCTATGGTGATGCGCCTGCCGTGCTGGATTACATCACCCGTCACCGGGAAACGGGAGGAAACTTGTCGCTGGATGCAGGGAATGCTTTCTTCCAGAATTTAAACTGGGGAGAAAATACGCTTTCCGCCAAAGTCAACAACAAAAAATCTGAATTCAGTGTTTATGGCTATTGGTCGAAACGGGCCATCGACTGGATACGCGAAAACAAAGAAACCTTTGTCTTTCCAAATAAAACCTTGGAGCGGGAAGAAGTGGGCCAGCGAACTCGCTTCGATCAGGATAGGTTCAATTATTCGGCGAATTACAACCTCAACGAACCAGAAAAATACATGCTGAACGTGAATCTGAGGAACAACTACCAATACATGCCCAACAGTTTTTCGGATCGGAAGAGCATGTTGTATTCGTCTGACAACCCAACCCCGCTTGCCATCTCGGACTTGTCCTCGATGCGGAGCAATACCCCGGCTCTCGACGTTTATTTCCAAAAAAACTTGAAGAAAGACCAGCTCCTGATCTTCAATGCCGTGGGCACATACATCGACTCGCGTTCCACCCGCACCTACAGGGAAGCTCGCGGAAGCAACTTGTCCACAGATATTTACTCCTGCGTCAAGGGTGAAAAATACTCCCTCATTCTGGAAGGAATCTATGAGAGGACCCTCAAAAAAGGAAAAATTTCGGCTGGGTTGAAGCACAGCCAGAGCTTCACCAACAACCAATATTCGGGAAATGTGGTTGCGGATGTCAACCTCCATGTGGCAGAAACTTATGTCTATTCGGAGTACCAGCTTCGTCAAAACAAGCTCAACTACACCTTCGGAATAGGGCTGACGAGAACCTTCAATAGTCAGGAAAACCAAAAGAACGAGAGCTATATCTGGCGTCCCACACTTCGGGTGAATTACACGATAAACGACAATGCTTATCTCCGCTACAGCGGCTCTGTGCTTAGCACGGCTCCTTCGCTGTCCGACCTCAACAATGTGGAGCAGGACATCGACTCCCTCCAGATTCGCAGGGGCAACCCCGACCTCCACACGGTGTGGTTTCTAAGCAACAAGATCAGTGGTGGTTACAACAAAGGCATTCTCGGCCTCGAAATTTTTGCCCACTATCTCTACCATAACAAGCCCATGATGGAGCAAGTGAGCTACAACGGAAACAAATTTGTCCGGATGATAATCAACCAAAGAGCCATGCACCAGCTATACACGGAGGCGTCGATTAGCCTGAAGCCCTGGAAGGATTACATCACTCTTCGCTACACGCCCCAATTCAACCGGTTTGTGAGTCAAGGCAATGGCTATACCCATACTTTTTCCTATTTCAGGACGCAAGTGTCTGTCAATATGAGCTACAAGAATTATTTTGCCGGGGCCGAAATATATTCCCGCTGGGACAACTTGTGGGGAGAAGACCTCGAATATGGTGAGAAAATGCACATCGTCACTGTCGGGTACAACAACCCGACATGGAACATCACGGCCATGTTGTTCAACCCGTTTTCGAAACGCTACGACCAGTCGAGCCGCAACCTTTCGGGCTTGACACCCAACTCGTCGTATCTCTACACCGACAACTTGGCCGGAAGCTTCGTGGTCAAGTTCAGCATGAACCTGAATTTTGGACGCAAGTTTAAAGCGGCTGAAAAAAGACTCAACAACGACGATTCCGACAGCGGGATGATGTCGGGGGCAAAGAAGTGAGCGGCATAACATGATAGGCGCAAGTCCCAGGCATCGATTCGGGAACCGAGCGAATTTATTTCAACCAATAAAAGAATATCCTTATCTTTGAAAAAATCGAAAGCATGTTCAACGAGCGGGGATGCTGAACAGATAAAGTGTAGGGGAGGGCTGCCGTTTATGGCAATCCTCCTCACGAAATTTCGACATTCAACATAATTATTTAGCCCTTGAAATAAAATGAAAAGACGATTCTACCTCTGTCTGCTGCTGCTTCTTGGTCTATTCCAACACGGGTATTCACAGTTTGCCGCTATCGACAATTATCGGAAATATTTTGCTGTTGGAAAATACAACGGTGCGGATGTCGCAATAATCCGCGAATACGCAAGCCAGAAAAAGCAATTCTTCATCGCAGTTGGTTTCGACGACTTAAAAACTTATGTCATTCCTGCTGGGATGATCTTGCCCGCCCCCAAAGATTGGGATGACATCTTGGCTTCATATAGCTCCACGCCTTATGTCAGAGCGATCAACAACGCCAAGAAGCAATCATTACCTCTTCAAGATGCCGGGATACAACACGGAGATTCCAAAGAAAAGGGTATTGCACTGACCATCGACCTGTGTCCTTCCCACAAAGCCTTAGACCGGGTCATATTCACGTCCATCGTCAAAGAATTTCATAAGTTCAAACAACCCGAACCTATCGGAATATCCATAACCGGAAAATTCCTGCATTCACATGCACAAGACATCGATTGGCTGAAAAAAATGGCGAACTCCGGTGCGATAGAAATAGTTTGGATCAACCACACCTACAACCATAATTACGACCCCAAACTGCCCCTTGCCCACAATTTCCTACTGGAAACCGGAACAAACCTGGATTCGGAAATTTTGCTGTTGGAAAAAAGCCTGTTGGAAAATGAAATCGTCTTTTCTCCGTTCTTCCGCTTTCCTGGATTGGTCTCAGACAGCCAGTTGGTAGATCGGGTGACCGACTACGGCCTCATCCCCATCGGCAGTGACGCCTGGTTGGCGAAGGGTCAGAATGCCAACAACGGAGACATTGTGCTAATACACGGCAATGGGAATGAACCTATTGGCGTCAAAGATTTCTTATCCTTGCTGAAGAAACAGAAGGATGCGATTCTAAACAAGCAATGGCTCCTCTATGATTTGCGTGAGGACATAGAACAGGAATTCGACAAATAATTAATTGCAAACATATAATTGCAAACATAAATTGTCGTACTTTTTTTAATGCAAGACATTTGTGCTACGACCTGTGACTGTTTTGCATCACAAGAAGCGGCAAGCTATATTTTTCTATAAAAAAACATAAGGGACAG
>MKRS01000612.1 GCA_001897035.1 Bacteroidales bacterium 45-6 | reverse complement strand
TCAGCGATTCCATTTCGGTATATACACTTTCCTTAGGAGGCAGGTAATATTCCGGCACATCGGCATGGAAATCGCCCTCCGGCAGATTTTTAATCGCTTGTTGTATAATCTTGAGGCTTTCGCGTACTTCGCCGCAGCGAACGCAGAAGCGGTCGTAGGTGTCGCCCGAAGTCCCGACAGGTACTTCGAAGTCGAAATCTTCATACGAACTATAAGGTTGAGCCACACGTACATCGTAATCGACTCCCGTGGCGCGGAGGTTGGGTCCGGTGAATCCGTAATTGATTGCCCTTTCGGCAGAAATTGCCCCCACGTTGATGGTGCGGTCCATGAAAATGCGGTTGCGCAGGAACGCTTTCTCAAGCTCGTTCCAGGCTTTTGGAAAACCGGTTACGAACTGGTCGATCTTTTCCCAAGCAGCCTTGCTCCAATCTCTTTCGAAACCCCCTATACGTCCCATGTTGGTGGTGAGGCGGGCGCCGCTTATTTCTTCGAAAATTTCGTAAGCCAATTCCCGGTATTCCATCACATAGAGGAAAGGGGTGTAAGCACCCAGATCGACTCCAAGGATACCGTTGCAGATGAGGTGGTCGGTGATACGTGCAATTTCCATGATAATCACGCGCATGTATTGTGCCCGCTTGGGGACTTCCACTTCAAGTGCCTTTTCTACGGTCATCCACCAGCACATGTTGTTGATGGGCGCCGAACAATAGTTGAGGCGGTCGGTAAGCGTAGTTATTTGATAGAATGTACGTTGTTCCGCAATCTTCTCGAATGCCCTGTGGATGTAACCCACCGTAGTGTCGGCATCCAGGATATATTCGCCATCCATCAGCAGAATGTTTTGAAACACTCCGTGGGTGGATGGGTGGGTAGGCCCGAAGTTCAGGATCGAAAGCTCTCTTCCGTTTTTCAGGTTGTTCTCCCTGATGTATTTTTCGAAAGGATGCTCAGTGTCTTTAATAAATATATCCGGTGACAACATAGTGCTCAGCTTTATTCATCAATGGTTTTTTATTCTTCTTATTCTTCCCTTCCGAGGCTGTTGGGGTTCACCTCGCGGCCGAAGAACCGGTCGTCCTTGTCGGTGCGGAATTGATCTTCGAGCGGAAATTCCTTGCGCATCGGGAACACTGTCATTCCGTCGTGATTCAAGATCCGCTTCAAATTTGGGTGTCCGGTGAAACGGATTCCATAAAAGTCGTATGTTTCGCGCTCCATCCAATTGGCTGCCGAAAATATGCTATTAAGGCTTTCTATTTCAGGATTTTCGCCTTGTATAAATACTTTGATGCGGACACGGACATTGTCGAACCAATTGTGCAGAAGATACACTACCGCAAACTGCTTGTCCGGTTCGTTGTCGGGATAATGCACGCCGCAAAGGTCGGTGAGAAAGTTGAAGTGAAGGGCGGAATCTTCGTGCAGATATTGAATCAGGCTTTTGCTCGCATCGGGCGTTACCGTGAAGGTAAGTATATCTTTAACAACTTGAAAGTCGGACGTTTTGTCGCCAAACTTTTCGGTTACGATGCGCTGTATTTCGTTGTTGTCTAATGCCATTATTCGAAATTGTAAGATTTCAATAATTCTTGGTATTTCTCACTGCTTCGACGGAAGACCGACTCTTGCTTCACAATCTCTTGAAGCTTCATCACCCCTTCCAATATTTGTTCGGGACGAGGAGGGCAGCCCGGTACATATACATCCACGGGAATGACCTTGTCGATGCCCTGCAAAACGGAATAGGTGTCGAATATGCCACCCGAAGAGGCACAGGCCCCAACAGCGATCACCCATTTGGGCTCGCACATCTGCTCATATACATGACGCAAAATGGGAGCCATCTTTTTAGAAATAGTTCCCATCACCATCAGCATATCGGCCTGACGAGGCGAAAAGCTGTTGCGCTCGGCGCCAAAGCGCCCCATGTCGTAAGTGGAAGCCATGGTCGCCATAAACTCAATCCCACAGCATGAAGTGGCAAATGGCATGGGCCAAAGCGAATTGGCACGGGCCAAGCCTATCACGTAGTCGAATTTGGTGGCAAAAAAGCCCTGCCCTTGAAATCCATCAGGGGCCTGGACAATGTTTACGTTATTATCTGTGTTGCTCATTTCTTTTAGTTGTTCAGTTATTTTTCTACTTCGAACACCTTGTTGATCTACCAGCAGGTTCGCTTGAACCTTTCCTAAAGTCTTACTTGTCCCATTCGAAAGCCTTGCGCTTCACGATGAAAATATAGCCGATAAGCAATACAGCCAAGAAGCCAATCATTTTCAAGAGTCCGTCCCAAGCCATTTCTTTAAAATTGATTGCCCATGGATACATGAAGATGACCTCGATGTCGAAAAGGACAAACAGAATGGCGACAAGAAAATAACGGATTGAAAAAGGAGAACGGGCATCCCCAAGCGAGTCCAATCCACATTCAAAATTGATATTTTTGCGGGAAGTTACGCGCTTAGGTCCAAGAAAATGCGAAGCAAGAATGGTTCCAAAAACAAAAACTACAGCAAACGCTATTTGCAAAAATATAGGCACAAAATCGATTAAACTTGATTTCATTTATTCAAACCTTAAATACTGTTTTATTGGAAAAGTGTCACAAATATAGTGCTTATTTTTTTTTATGTGCATAAATTCCCGAACGTTTTTTTTCGCTTTAACACCGCTTTATCCAAATTATGCGCACGAATGCTATTATTGCAAAGCCTGATTTGCAATAATAAAATATATAGAAAGGTTGGCTTGTCAATTGAGAAATGGCGAGGCCGGCGTTTTTGAACAGAATCTGGCGAAATTAAGAAAAACTAACGGCTAAATTCGGGCGAAATTTCGCTGGCCATTGTCCGGTAAGATTGTTTTTTCGCATCTTTGCATCAATCCCTATCCGGCGCGATGATCTCCTTGATGTGTTTAACAATGAGTTCATTTCCTGCAATCACTGACAGGCTACGGTCGTCGCGGTAGTAGCAGACTTGCCCCCTGGCTTCTTCTACGATC
The DNA here is from genome assembly GCA_001897035.1 of Bacteroidales bacterium 45-6. GTDB lineage: Bacteria > Bacteroidota > Bacteroidia > Bacteroidales > Dysgonomonadaceae > UBA1309. The sequence continues at coordinate 3,167 of MKRS01000612.1, read as the reverse complement.
AGTATGCCAGCACACACGTCCCAGATCTTGAGCGACATTTCCCAATATCCGTCGAGGATGCCGGTAGCCACGCAACTCAAGTCGTAAGCCGCCGAACCCAGTCTGCGAAGGTCTCTCACCAAGGGAACCACACGGGAAGCTTCTTGGGTATTGTTGTCGGTGTTGGTGGACTTGTCGTAGGGGAATCCGGTGGCAATCACCGAGCTGTCGAGGCGTTCTTTCCGGGAGACCTGTATCCTTTTAGATTCCCCGCCATGGTAGGCCATGTAGGCTCCACCGCCTTTGGTGGCAACGAAAAGTTCGTCGAGATAAGGCGCATAAACGACCCCGGCGATAGTTTCACCCTTGTATTGGAGTGCTATTGAAATCGAGAAAATGGGTATTCCCTGGCTGAAGTTGGTGGTTCCGTCCAGCGGATCAACCACCCAGAGGTATTCGCTGTCCTCGTTTCCCCGGAATCCGCCTTCTTCTCCGAGTATTTTGTGGTTGGGGTATTTCCCAAAGAGGGCATTGGCGATCAGCTCTTCACTCTCCTTGTCGGCCCGTGTCACCACATCCGAAATGTTTGATTTGGTCTCGATGCCTAACCGGTCGGTGCGAAAATACGATAACTGGAGTTCGCCTACTTTTTTTGCCAAAGGAATGATGAAATCAATATATTCTTGATACATATTAGGTGATTTTTTTGGTTTCAGGGGGCAAAGGTAGTACATCACCATCGAAAAGAGAGCAGATAGCGATGAAGAAAGAATAACATTTTTGGATGTCGCAACCAAGCTTCCTTGATGTATCTTTGTGCTCGGAAACCTATCTAAAAGGTAAAATGAAACGATTTTCCAACAGACAAATCTTTGCCATGATCGGCCTGCTTTATTTTGTGCCGACGGCTTTGGGCATTCTGGGGAGCGTTCTGGAATGGGAAATAGCTCCCCGACTATTGGCTTTCGGGATATACACGCAAGGGGCGATTGTGGTTTCTTTCGTGCTATATCTGCTGATATTGTTCCTGAAGAGGTTCTGGTAAGCTCCGCATCTGTATGCTTCCGCGGGAGATTTAACAGCGGAGGAAAATGGGGCTGCGCCAAGCAGTTCTTTGTCTTTTAATGTTCTGTACCTTCAGTTGCGTCTCTCTCTACACGCTTCATCTTTTATAATTTCTTTCTTTTCTCAATTATCCGAAAAAAAGATTTGATTTGTATTGGATTTTATTTTTGGTAAATTTTTGTTGTTTCTGTAAAATTTATATTTCTTATAATCAGTTATTTGAAATTCAAAATGGAAAATTTTGATTTTGTTTAAAATTAAATCCATTTCTGTTTTAGTATTTCGAAATTATTAACTAATATTGCACTACTGTAAAATAGTCGCAAACTGGCAAGTATTTTGCTGATAACAAATGACCTAATTTTTTTAATTTATATTTTCATACACACAAAATCATGTCGCAGAAATCTTACACCTTTGATGAAGCTTACAATGCTGCATTGGAATATTTCAATGGAGATGAATTAGCAGCCAAAGTATGGGTTAGTAAATACGCCCTCAAGGATGCCGAGGGAAACATTTATGAACAATCGCCCGTTGACATGCACTGGCGCTTGGCAAATGAAATTGGACGCATCGAGAAGAAATTTTCAAACCCCTTGTCCGAACAAAAATTATTCGACTTGTTCGACCGGTTCAAGTACATCGTCCCTCAGGGAAGCCCGATGACAGGGATCGGCAACAATTATCAGATAGCCTCCTTGTCCAACTGCTTTGTGATCGGGATGGATGGTCCCTCCGATTCCTATGGAGCTATCATGCGGATTGATGAAGAGCAGGTGCAATTGATGAAACGCCGCGGCGGGGTGGGGCATGACCTCTCTCATGTGCGTCCGAAAGGTTCTCCTGTGAAAAATTCGGCCTTGACTTCCACAGGCTTGGTCCCGTTCATGGAACGGTATTCGAATTCTACCCGTGAGGTGGCGCAGGACGGCCGGCGTGGAGCCTTGATGTTGAGCGTTTCCATCAAACACCCCGACTCTGAGTCGTTTATCGATGCGAAGATGACCGAAGGGAAAGTGACGGGAGCCAACGTGTCCGTGAAGATAGACGACGACTTCATGCAATCGGTGGTTGAGGGCAAGCCCTACGAGCAAAAATACCCGATAGACAGCTCAGCTCCTGTTTATTCGAAAACAATAAATGCAGGCAAACTGTGGGAAAAAATCGTTCACAATGCCTGGAAGTCGGCCGAGCCGGGTGTCTTGTTTTGGGACACGATCATTCGCGAGTCGGTTCCCGATTGTTACGCCGACCTCGGGTTCCGCACTGTTTCAACTAATCCTTGCGGTGAAATTCCGCTGTGTCCCTACGATAGTTGCCGACTGCTGGCCATCAATCTCTATTCTTATGTTGTTGACCCATTCACGGAAAATGCCCGTTTCGATTTCGACCTTTTCTTCGAGCATGTAGGCTATGCGCAACGCATCATGGACGACATCATCGACCTGGAATCGGAAAAGATTGAAATGATCCTTTCGAAAATAGAAGACGATCCAGAACTGGAAGAGGTGAAAAATGCGGAAAAGCATCTTTGGGAAAAAATACGCACAAAAACTTTGCAAGGTCGCCGCACGGGAGTTGGCATCACCGCCGAAGGAGACATGCTGGCCGCCTTAGGCTACCGCTACGGAACGGAAGAGGCTTCCGATTTTGCAGAAAAAGTGCAACGTACATTGGCCTTGGCTGCCTACCGATCCTCAGTAAACATGGCCAAAGAAAGAGGAGCATTCCTGGTGTTCGATGCCAAACGGGAGGAAAAGAACCCGTTCATCCTGCGCTTGGCGGAGGCCGATCCTCAATTGTACAAGGACATGCTGAGGTATGGCCGCCGCAATATTGCCTGCTTGACTGTGGCGCCGACCGGAACTACCAGCTTGATGACGCAATCTACTTCGGGCATTGAACCGGTGTTCTTGCCGGTTTACAAGCGTCGCCGGAAGGTGAACCCCAACGACCAGCAGGTGAAGGTGGATTTTGTAGATGAAAACGGCGATTCGTGGGAAGAATATGTGGTGTTCCATCACCGGTTTATCACGTGGATGGAGGTGAATGGCTATTCGACTACCAAGAAATACTCAAACGAGGAAATCGACGATCTCATTGCCAAGTCGCCTTACTAC
>MKRS01000611.1 GCA_001897035.1 Bacteroidales bacterium 45-6 | reverse complement strand
TACAGGCTGTTTACAAATGGATTTCCATTTTGAAGAAACGAGCAGAGCGATGTCCAAGCAATTTTGAAAGCTTAAATTTACTGGTAACGGCTGAACTTCGCTTTTTTGAAGCAGTTGTGTTACACACCAATGACACATCCATGAGGGAACATTGTCTGTGGGCAGCAGCAGAATACTATGACAAGAGCATTGAAAAATCAATAGAGTGTGATTTCCCTCACTTTGCAGCCATTGCTAATGAATTAGCTGCAAAGTTTTACTTGTACTGCAAGAGAACACAACTTGCCAAATTTTACATGCACAAGGCTGTACATTATTACAAGAGCTATGGAGCAACTAACAAGGTGGTTCAGTTAGAAACCAGATATAGCGTTTTACTGCGTTTCCAACAATCGACACATAAAAACGGTGCGCAAGAATATGAGAACACGGGGCAAAATAAGGAAGAGAAAACTCAATCCTTTACAACAAATACATTTGTCAATGTTTCACTTTGTGAGGCTCCACTTGCGCCAATCCGATAAACACGGCCGAAAGAAGCGTGAAAACGTAGGCCTGGATGCACGACACCAGCACTTCCACCAATCCCATGAACACGCTGAGCAGAACCGAAACGACCGTCATCGACGAGTTTAGCGCAGGTCCCTGGCTGGCGGTGATAAACACAAGGCAGACAATACTGATCGCTATCGAGTGCCCGGCCAAAATGTTCGCAAAGAGACGAATCATCAGGGCAAAAGGCTTGGTGAATACACCCACAAACTCTATGATCGGCATGAAGGGTGGAATTTTCAACCAGATGGGTACATCGGGCCAGAAAATCTCGCGCCAATATTCCTTGGTCCCGAAAATATTCACATAGAAGAACGTGAACAACGACAAGACAAGCGTGATCGCAATGTTGCCTGTGACGTTGGCACCTCCCGGGAAGATCGGGACAAGCCCCATGAGGTTGTTAATGAGGATGAAGAAAAACGCTGTGAGCAGATAAGGCGAAAACTTGGCGTAATTCTTACCGATACAAGGCTTGATGACCTCGTTTTCGATGTTCATCACGATCATTTCCATGAAACCGATAAAACCCCTCGGAGCCTTGAACTCGCCGGTTTTCCTCTGTTTCCGGTAGAACGATGCAACCCCCAAAATGATGGCAAGCAAGATACAGGAGTTAATCAAAAGGCTGAATACATTCTTTGTGATGGAAAAATCCCAAGGCCTGATTTCTTCACCCGAGGCGTTCTTTTCCACCAATTTGCCCTTGTACTTTTCTGATTCAGACAGATAAAAGCCATTATAGGAACTGTGCCCGTGATCCAATTTGGACGAACAGAAAACACTCAATCCGTTCTGACCAACCACAATCACAGGCAAGGGAATGGAAATGTGTTTTCCATTGATAGTGGTCACATGCCATTCGTAAGCATCGGCCACGTGCTCCATGATTACATCCTTGGCGCTGAATTCGGCAGCCTGATGCTTATCGTGCTCTTCTCCGGCAAAAGCAGGATGCAAAACCGACCCCACGGCCAAACAAAACAAAAGCATTATTATTCTTGAAAAATCTTTCATGCGATTCATTCTTTCTATTAGGCGGCATGGAACGCCGCATGATGTTTCAATCATCGTCTTTAGTGATTTGCTGAAAATCATGCTCTGTTTCATGATTTCATTCTTTTTTCTTTCAAATATTTCTCAAGACGGACAAAAGTCCAAGATTCAAGAGCCAAAAACAACAAGTATTGCAAAATAAAGCCGATTGCAAACGCCCTCGTATTTTCTCCAAAAGCCAAAGCATAAATGGTCACAAGGATGATCGCCAAAAACATTTTGCCGCCCATGACTCCCATATACACGTGTACCAAACGAGTATCGGACACCTTCCTGCTGAGTTTTTCAACCAGATAAATCAAAAAGGATTCCACGACAGCCATCCCAATGAAAATGTGGGGAAACCAAGGAGTATAATAAGCAGGGAGAAACTGATGAAGCAATACGCCACCTACTGCGGCAACGACAAGAGCCCACAGCAACAGGTTCAAAATCAACTTAGATGAAAACCCCATACTTATCCTTTGGCCGCTTGTTCCACACAAGCTGTTATGGCTCCGTTGTACATTTCCACGATGCCTCTTTCTATTTCCAGCTCGTGCGACTCTCCTCCGGCTGCATAGACGATCTTCCCCTTCTTGAGGGAAGAAACCAAAGGGGCATGGCCTGGTTGGATGCCAAAAAATCCGGCGATGCCTGGGAAAATGGCAGAGGAAACTTCTCCCGAGAAGATTTTCCTTTCGGGAGAAATCATATTTAATTGCAATTTCATAGTATCCATCGACTAATCTTCGTTGAATTATCCAGCTACCTGGCCCAAGATTTTTTGACCCTTTTCGATGGCTTGCTCGATTGTACCCACGTTCAGGAATGCCTGTTCGGGCAAATAATCCACTTCACCATTCAAAATCATCTTAAACCCGCGGAGAATGTCTTCGATAGGGACAATTTCCCCCGGAACGCCGGTGAATTGCTCAGCCACGCTAAAGGGTTGAGACAAGAAACGCTGCACGCGCCGTGCCCTTGCAACCACTTCCCGGTCTTCATCCGAAAGCTCTTCCATCCCAAGGATAGAGATAATATCTTGTAGATCTTTGTAACGTTGCAAAATTTGCTTCACTTGCTGCGCCACCTCGTAGTGTTCCTCACCCACAACATTCGGGTCGAGACTTCTCGAAGTCGAATCCAAGGGATCCACGGCCGGATAGATTCCCAACTCGGTGATCTTACGATTCAACACGGTGGTGGCATCCAAGTGCGAGAATGTAGTAGCTGGAGCCGGGTCGGTCAAGTCGTCGGCAGGCACATACACGGCCTGTACTGAAGTGATGGATCCGTTCTTGGTGGAAGTGATGCGTTCCTGCATGGCTCCCATTTCCGAAGCCAGTGTCGGTTGATATCCCACAGCCGAAGGCATACGTCCCAAAAGGGCGGAAACTTCAGAACCAGCCTGTGTGAAACGGAAAATATTATCGATAAAGAAGAGGATGTCTTTCGGTCCATCGGATTCTGCGTCACGGAAAGATTCCGCAATGGTCAAGCCTGACAGAGCCACAGAAGCACGCGCTCCAGGAGGTTCATTCATCTGACCGAAGACAAGCGAGAGCTGCGATTTCTTCACTTCCTCGTAGTCCACCTTTGTCAAATCCCAGTGTCCTTTCTCCATGCTTTTTTTGAATTCTTCACCGTAGCGGATCACCTCTGATTCAATCATTTCTCGAAGCAAATCATTCCCTTCACGGGTACGTTCGCCCACTCCGGCAAAAACGGAAAATCCATTGTGTTTTTTGGCTATGTTGTTGATAAGTTCGAGAATCAAGACAGTTTTACCAACGCCGGCACCGCCGAACAAGCCCACTTTTCCCCCTTTTGCATAAGGGGCAAGCAAATCAATTACTTTGATTCCGGTGAATAATATTTCGCGGGAAGTGAGCAAATCTTCAAACTTGGGAGGTTCGCGGTGGATGGATGCGCCCCCTGTCTTATCGAGAACTTTCATTCCGTCGATAGAATCGCCCACCACATTCATCAGTCGGCCCTTCACTTGATCGCCAACAGGCATCTGGATGGCAGAGCCCTTGGCTATCACTTCTATCCCGCGGCGCAAACCATCCGTGCTGTCCATCGCGACAGTTCGCACGGTATCTTCACCGATGTGCTGTTTTACTTCGAGGATAAGCGTGCGACCGTCCTCCCTCTTAATCTCCAAAGCTTCATCGATGCGGGGAAGCCCTACCGATTCATTGTTTGTTTCGAAATATACATCTACTACTGGCCCTATCACTTGTGATACCCGGCCGATTCTTTGTGGCATATGATTTTTTATTTTACGAATTATCTTTTTTGTATCGGTTGTAAAGAGTAAGTTCATCGGTCTATAAACCATTATCTGCAAAAATAGTTCACTAAAAAGGCCCGAAATCTTACTCTAAACAAGAAATATTTATTAATAAAAATTCTCATTTTGTCAACTCAACGTAGCAAAACCTCACAAATATACTGTTTTTTTACTTGAATAATCAAAGCAAGAACTGAAAAATAAAATTGTTTTTTTAGATTTTTAACCGCACGCTTTTGAAAAGGAATTTTTATCACATGACAAGCGAATTATGTGACGCGGCAGGCTGTCTAAATGCTTCAGTTTTACTGGTATTTTCTAAAATTAGCCCGCGCTTAACTGCAAAGAAGAGTTAAACACGGGCCTGATATTTTCTATCGAAGAGGCTGGATAATCTCCATGCCCCGGATGATGGCTTTTTCGTTTTCCGGAAGCAGATGGTGATGCCTTTCGGGAAGGGATTTTTTCAACCCCTTCATCACATTCTCTAATTTGACCATCGGCACCACTTTGAGCAATCCACCCAAGACAATCATGTTCATGAGCTTGTTGTTTCTCATAGCGGAAGCCTCGTCAGTGGCAGCCACCGTGTATATGGAAATATCTTCCCGCTCTGGCAAATGGATGATGCTGCTTGGATCATAGATGAGTATTCCGCCGGGTTTAACCGTCTTTTCGAATTTGGCAAGCGAAGGCTGATTCAAGGCAATGACTATATCGAAATGATTCACAATCGGGGAGCTGATCCGATCGTCGCTCAGAATAACTGTGACGTTGGCGGTTCCACCGCGCTGTTCCGGTCCGTAGGACGGAAACCAGGAGACCTCCTTGTCTTCCATCAATCCGGAGTAGGCGAGGATTTTGCCCATTGACAATACTCCTTGGCCGCCAAAACCGGAAATAATTATCTCTTTTACCATTATTAAAGGTTATTATAATTCTAAGTTTATTCGAAATCTAAAGAACGATCAAATGTTCTTCAGATCTCCCAAGGGAAACACCGGGAACATGTTGTCCACCATCCAGTCGTTGGATGCGGCAGGAGTCATCTTCCAGCCGGAGCTACAAGTGGATACAATCTCGACAACCGATGTTCCTTTTCCGGCCATTGAATTTTCAAAGGCCAGGCGGATCATGCGCTTGGCACGCTTCACGTTTGCCGCAGTATGCACAGCTTGGCGCGAAACCAAGCATACGCCGTCCAACTGAGCCAGAAGCCTGGACATGTCCAAAGGAGAACCGTCTTTCGAGCTTGTGCGTCCCGAAGGACTGGTTGCGGTGGACATGTTGATGAGCGTGGTTGGCGACATTTGCCCGCCCGTCATACCATAGATTCCATTGTTGATATAGATGATGGCGATGTTTTCCCCGCGGTTAGCTGCGTGGAGGGTTTCGGCCGTGCCGATAGCCGCCAAGTCGCCGTCACCCTGATAGGTGAATACCATTTTATCGGGATTGAGCCGCTTCACAGCCGTAGCCAGCGCGGGAGCACGTCCGTGGGCCGCTTCCTGCCAGTCAATATCGAGGTAATTGTAGGCAAAGACGGCACACCCGACAGGGGCGATACCGATTGTTTTTTCCCTCAAGTCCATTTCTTCGATGACCTCTGCTATCAATTTATGCACCACGCCGTGCGAACAGCCGGGACAATAGTGCATGTGGGTGTCATTCATCAGCTCCGGCTTGGTGTACACCAAATTTTCGGGACTTACAATATCTATACTCATTGGTTTTGAATGTTAATTAGGTAAATTAAATTTTGCCAGTAAGGCGTTATATACCTCTTGCGGAGTGGGGACAACCCCTCCCAAGCGTCCGTAGTATTCGACTGGAACCTTTCCGTTCACAGCCAGTCTGACGTCTTCCACCATTTGTCCAGCATTCATTTCCACCGTAAGCAAGCCTTTCACTTGCCCCGAAAAGGCATCTATGGCAGCCGATGGGAAAGGCCACAAGGTGATGGGGCGGAAAATCCCGACCTTGATTCCTTGTTCACGGGCCAAATCCTTGGCCTTTTGACAAATACGCGCCATGGCTCCAAATGCCACAAGGATATAGTCGGCATCCTCGGTGTCGATGGTTTCATAGCGTACTTCCGTTTTAGCTATTTCTGTATATTTGGCCTGGAAGCGAAGGTTGTTTTGCTCCATGAAAGCCGAATCGAGTTCGAGGGGAGTGATGACATTGGGCTTACGCGTGGCTGGTTTGCCACGAGTTGCCCAAGGGCATTGTTCGCGGATTTCAGCTTCCGTACGCCTGCGCCTGTATGCGGGCAATTTCACTTTTTCCATCATCT
>MKRS01000610.1 GCA_001897035.1 Bacteroidales bacterium 45-6 | reverse complement strand
TTCGTTTTATTCGACACTATGAAGAAGAACAACTTAATCCGATGATACGGACAAGTAATTCTATTGCCACAAGATTTGACAGTATTGCCAAGTCAATGGAAGAGAGTATTCTTTCCCATCTTAAAGCCAACCAAGAAGGCCAAAGCAATCTGTTAAAGTTGTTGAGTGAGAGATTTACAGGACATGCAGATGCAATCAATAATCAAGCGAAACAGATATCAGCAGTGTACAAGATGCAACAGAAAGATAATAAGAAACTACTGCAACTAATCAGTCTATATTCCGAACTAGCTACAGCAGGACTGATGGATGGAAAACGAAAAGAGAATCTAAAAACTGAGATTATCAATCTGACAAATGAACAATAACATCACACACAAACAATAAACAAAAATGAATATAGATTTCCCACCACCATCGAACGGAGTATATAATAATGCCGGTAGCTGTAGACGACTAGGAAATTACCTCGAACACGAAGACTTAGAACGTATGGAGAAAGGCATTTATACCGAGGGCTTTTTCAATCTGACAGAAGAGAATCTATATAAATCGCAAGTCGTAAAAGACATCGACAATAACAAAGCCCAACTTCTAAAAACAGATGCTAAGTTTTATGCTATTCATATCAGTCCATCGGAAAAAGAACTCAAAGCCATGGGAACAACAGAGGAAGAGCAAGGCAAAGCCATGAGAAGATATATTCGGGAAATTTTTATTCCTGAATATGCCAAGAATTTCAATAAAGGACTATCGGCAAAGGATATTAAATTCTACGGAAAGGTACATTTCGATAGGGATAGATCAGAGAAGACCGAAGGGAATATACACTGTCATATTATTGTCAGCCGTAAAGACCAAACCAATAAAATTAAGCTTTCACCATTAACTAACCATCGCAATACAAAGAAAGGCGTTATAACAGGCGGTTTTGATAGAAAGAATTTATTCCAACAGGCAGAGCAGAAATTTGATAAGCTTTTTAATTATAACAGACCATTAGATGAGAGCTTTGAATATTATAATACGATGAAGAATGGGACTATTGCAGAACAAATCAAGATTCAGGAACGAATGAGTGAACTAACTAATTCATTACAACATGAAGACATGAACTCAGTAAGTCAATCAGTCAATCAGCGGAAGGAAGTAAAGGAAAAGATGCTAAGTAGGGGATTGAAAAGGTAACTTATTACATTTTAACGATAAATTTGTATACAATCCATAAAGATTGGGATATTTTTGAAATATAGTTGAATATATGTCTTAATTATAAAAAGAGACCAAGCAAAATAATTTCACAACAAATACAGTATAAAAATCATTTTTTTATAATACTTGTACGTTGAAATTCAATATATTTGTTTTTCTTATTTTCTTAAACCATCATATAAGAAAATATCGATTTAAACTTATCGCCATGGCTAAAACATTGAAAGAGATTGGACATAACATCACACTGAGAGGTTTTGTAATTCATCAAGTGATAAAAACAGCTGGAGAAAGAGACACAGCCTTGAAAGAAGCAAAATCTTTAATCAAGACAAGTAAAAAAGAAAAACAGTTTGTAGGACGAATCAATAAAGCTTATGGTCAAAAATCCCCGATATATGGGATCTTTGGTGATATTGATCCAACTTTTAAGAATTTGTTAGAAAATTATCTTTTAGAAGACGATTTCTTATCTTTTTCAAGAAAAGCTGTAGCTCATTATGAACGGGTACTTTCTACATCTGCTCCAGCGACAGGAGGTTTTATTATTTTTGCCCATTATCTTAATTCAGAAAACAATAGTGAATACCTACTAGTTCTAACGATTAATAACAAAGATGGGTACATGGTAAGCGAAGCTGATCTAACAATTCAAGATATTAAAAATATTGATTTAAGTAAAGTTGATGTTGCATGCCAGATAAATATAACAAAATGGCAAAAAATCGAATCCGAATTAGACAAAGAGAGCAAAACATACCTATCTTTTGCAAAAGGAATCAAAGACGTAAGCTATTATTTTATGTCTTTTATTGATTGTGCAGATAAAACGACGAATACAGAATCAACAAAAAGACTTATTATCGCTTTTAATAGTTACTGTAAAGAGAAAGGATATAATCACAAGGATACTCTTAAAAAAAGAAATGAAGTTTTTGAGTATTGTGATGGTTGTATGAAGAATAATAAAGAAATATTACTTTCAACAATATCTGCAATTCTTAACCCAGACAGTCCAGCTGAATTCGAGGAATTTGCCTGCAATGAAGAATATGGTGTAAACCCTATAATAAGTGGTGATAAACCCCAACTAAAAAAATTACGATATATATATTATAAAGACAATGATATTACAGTTGGCTTTGATAATAATTTACTAGGAAAAGATGTTTTTTATGATAAAAGTAAAAAACAATTAACATTTAAGAACTTGCCTACAAACTTAATTAAGGAATTAGAGAGATAATGTTATCCCATATTGTTTCTATCATAAATCAGAGCCAAAGCCATTCTCTAAAGTCAGGAGCATTATTTTGTGCAAAATATAAAATTACAGATAAGGAATGCTTAGAATTCTTATATAACAATGATTGTTTTGAGGATATAGTATATCTCAATGACCTAAATGATAATGAAATTATTGACTTGAATTTGTCTATATATGGATTATCTAAGGTGGGGTTTTATTATTCCTTTAATAATTTTTTATCCCAAAATAGATATAAGCAGCCAGATGGAGCTTATTACATATTCGATCTTGAATATTCCAGTCTTTCGGGAAACAATGTATCTATTTCAAAATATATTGCAATAACTAATTTAATAAGTTCTTTAGAAAATATTGCCAGACATACATATGATGATGTTGATATAAAAAACATGATAATATTCAGAGAAGATAAATCTCTTTTTGTCACTTTTGAATATAGCATTAAAGATATTACTCAACTAAAGGATATTGATTTAAACAAATTAAATTTTGTATCTGAAGTCTTTGGAGGTGAAAGTAATGAAAAGCAACTTCTATATATAAACGAACTAATCGACTTCCTTTCTTTACAGAGAGAGAATCAGCGTTTCAAATATTTACTGTCTCATTTCTCTGAATTTTATCAAAAATGTAATGATGCATATCAATTTTATTTAAGAGATTTTTCCTACAATAAATTAAAAATTGAGCTAGATTCAAAAGCTTTAGAATATACACAAAAAATTCAGTCAATAATAAATGAAGCACAAACGAAATTAATTGCAATCCCAACAGTTTTTGTTCTTGCATGTGCTACCTTTAATTACGATAGTGACTTATTTACTATAAAGAATGTCGTAACCATTATCAGTCTATTTATTTTTGCAATTATAATTCAACAATTCATTAATAATCAAAAGAGTTCCTTGGATTTTATCAATGGTAACATTGACTCATATAAAGAAACTTTTAAGAACAATAATGTCGAAATAATATCAAGTAAGTTTAGCTTAGTCGAGTTAGAGTTAAAAAAACAACAAGATAGACTATTTGTTGTTGAAGTAATTCTTTGGATGATACCAATAGGATTACTTATACTTTGGCTATGCTTAATAGGGTTTAGCATCTTGTCTTATATTTTAGCAGGATTCACTTTAGTCAGTATTATATTTAAAATAATTATATAATGATAGATTTTTCCGCATCTGAAATATCTCAACTTATAATTCATAGTGTAGGGAATAAAACCAATGATGACATTTGTAAGTTCTCAAAATCATCGATTGCGCCAAGTGATGAAATTAAAAGTTTATTATTGCATTATTTCGTCACTCCGTTTAAATCAGAAGAATATTACAATTTATACCATGAAACTGATTTGTCTTTAAATGAAATATATTCTTTTGTTTCTGAAATATTTCAAACCCCTACTTCGTTTTTCAATCAATCAATCAATATAGTTAAACATCTATATGAAAGGAGTATACATCCTAAAATAAAAAATGGAGAATGTTACATAGTACATTTTAGAAATTGTAGAATTAATAATGAAAATGTTGATGCTATTGGGCTCTTTAAGTCTGAAAATAAAGATACTTTTTTGAAAGTGTTTTCTTCTGGCAGCAATTTTGAAATAGAAAGTGAAAAAGGTATCAATATTAATAAGTTAGATAAAGGATGTGTTATTTTTAATATTGAAAAAGATGCTGGTTATCTTGTTACTATTGTTGATAATATTAATAAAGGTGTTGAAGCAAAGTATTGGACTGATGATTTTCTTCGGGTTAAACCTAGACAAGATGAATATCATGATACACAGAAAGTTATATCATTATTGAAGAATTATATAAATAAGGAATTGCCAAATGAATTTGAAGTATCTAAGATTGATCAAGCTTTATTCTTAAACAAAGGGATTAATGCTTTAAAGAATAATGCAAGCTTTAATATCAAAGAGTTTACAGAAGAAGTTTTTTCCGACCCTAATGTTATTCAAAGTTTCGAGAAATATAAAGATTCTTATATTCAAGAAAGAGATATTATACTTAAGGAGTCATTTGTAATATCTGAACAAGCCTTGAAGAAAAGAGCTAAAGGGAAAATGTCTACTATTAAATTAGATAAAAATTTTGATATAAAAATTCATGGAGGGGAAGAATTTATTGAGCAAGGATTTGATCAAGAAAAAAAAATGAATTTTTATAAATTATACTACAAAGAAGAGAACTAAAAGATCTTGCTTGAGGCTAAAAGTATAATTTAAATCAATGTTTTGTATGAATTATATATACTTTTTAAATACTCCATATATCGAATCGCTTCATTGTCGCTCTTATTTATCAATAAGACAAAGTTTATTTTACCCATTAAATGATGTAAATATTGGATAGAAGATTTAGGATATGCTATTTTTTTTAAGTGATTTTCTAATCCATATTTAATTATATGATATATTTCTTGGCGGATTCGCTTCCTATATCGACGAGAAACTTGAATTTTTTCATTAACAACAATACCTGTTATTTGTTGAGATCTTCCCCGTGAGAGGACTTTGGTCTTTTTCTCATTTATAGAGAATCCATGATAGGATAATAAATTTGAAATATAAGATATTAATAAACCGACATTAAAATCCCCAGAGAAAGATAGATCGTCAGCATACCTTGTATACATTATTTTTCGTTCTTTACAGAATTTAAATATAGCAGTATCAATATGATAAAATATGAGATTTGAAAGCATCGGGCTTGTTGGAGCTCCTTGAGGTAAGCTTCCTTCCAAAATACACAAATTACTTAACAATGTTGCAATAGATTTGTTATACCCAAATTGTCTAAAAATAGAATAGACTTGCTTATATGTTACAGTGCCAAAGAAATCAACAATATCTAAGCAAACAACAATTTTTTTATTTTTATGAAATCGTGCATTATCCCTTATATTTCTGTCAGGAGTATATGCCTTAGCTACAGGAGAAACAAATTCATTAACAGCAGTGTTCAGTATTTCTTTTAATATCCAGTTCTGAATTTCTTTTAAGCTAGGCAAAGGCTCATGTATAGTGCGTAACTTGCCATTTCTTTTAGTTATTTTCCATTCTTTATAAAATACATCTGGAGAATTACATATGCATAGAATATATCCATAACGATATCCCACTAATTTAGAAAAATGAGATTGATCATATATAATAGGGAAATTATGAGAGTTTAAACTTTGAGCGTAATTAAGAAGAAGCTCTATTACTTCATTTGATAAACCTAATCGTTCTGCTTCAGTAGAGAAATTTTGTTTATATATTTTAAAGTCTATCATAATATTATATTGTTAAGATAAGAAAAGCTTTTTACTAAATTATCTTCAGATTACTTGTAATCTGTGACAAGCAAGCTTTAGCTTGCGCAGTCGAAGTAAGATGCAAATTTCGCTTTCTCCAGAAAGCAAAATTTGCATCTTACTTCCAGGCTTGAAAGGAAATTCTCAGTCGATTGACGACTCGTCAATCTTCACATTTTCATGTGACAAACTAAAAAGCTTCTCTTTCTTAACAGTTGACAAAGGTATATAAATTTCTTCTTTTTCTATTTTTTCAATTCGGTTTTCTATACTAGAGGAAACATATCTATATAAACCACTCTTTCTTAATTCCTTATTTAAGTTGTGCAGAAAAAGTTCACCTTTAGCAGAGAGTACTGTTTTCCCCTCTATTGTCGTTGTTATATCCTCTCTT
>MKRS01000609.1 GCA_001897035.1 Bacteroidales bacterium 45-6 | reverse complement strand
AGTCATTGTCGAGGGCGCCTGTTATTGGTAAAAATACTTTATGAAAGGAATGGATACCATAATACGCATATTTCGAATACCCATCGAAATAGTTGCTTATTTGATAAATGCCGGTAATAATTACGCACGGGATGCCGAAAACAAACACAGGTTCCCCCACGCGATTATTGACAGAAGCTGCTCTTTCTCCCGGAATGTGACTATTGGTGGACATTCTCATATTCTCGAAAGTTGTATTGTTAATGACTCTCATATAGGTTCCTATTCTTATTTAGGAAGAAACAGCTTAGTGCAGCATACCACGATTGGAAATTATTGTTCAATTTCACACGATGTAATCATAGGTTTAGGAACTCACCCGCTGGATATGTTTTCAACATCTCCTTTGTTTTATAAGGCTAATAATACTATGAAAATAAAGTTGGTGGACTCTGACAGAGATTTTCAGGAATATAAATCCATTACAATAGGAAGTGACGTTTGGATCGGTGCACGCGTGATTGTTTTAGACGGGGTAACGGTTGGGCATGGAGCTGTTCTTGCTGCGGGAGCGGTTGTGACAAAAGATGTCCCCCCGTATGCCATAGTAGGCGGCGTTCCTGCAAAGGTGATCAGTTATAGATACCAGGAAGATACCAGGAGTAAATTGCTTGAAACTAAATGGTGGGACAATAATGCTGGGGAAGTGTTTAAACAATTCGATCAGCTAATGGCAATCTGCAGACAAGATTAATATTTAAAGATTATAAATGAATGCAATCCATTTGTAATTGGCTTTTTAGAGCGTTTAGAAGGCTTTTCAATATTCTGCACAATAAATTTGACTATTTGATATGCAGGATATTATTTTATATACAAAAGGTTCAGGTGGGTAAATTCAGCACACGTGGGCGCCCTTATATTTTAATTGCTGCAAAAGGCAAATGTATCATAGGGAATGGTTTTTCTATGAATAATACAATTTCCAGCAATCCTATCGGGCTTACCCAGCCCTGCATATTTTTTGTTGATAACGGCGCCACACTCGAAATCCGGGATAATGTTGGAATCAGCCAGGCGTCCATAATATGCCATACCAGCATAACAATTGGGAATCATGTAAAGATAGGTGGAGGCGTTTGTATTTATGATACAGATTTTCATTCTTTAGATCCGGCATTAAGAAAAGACAGGAAATTTGATTTTGCAAACAAAA
>MKRS01000608.1 GCA_001897035.1 Bacteroidales bacterium 45-6 | reverse complement strand
CGCGGTGGTCGAACGCGGCCAGGTGCGCTTCACCGTGCTGACGCCGCGCATCATCCGCATGGAGTGGTCGCCCGACGGGCACTTCGTCGATGCGCCTTCGCAGGTGTTCATCGACCGCGAGCAGCCGGTGCCCGCTTTCACCACCAGCACCCACGACGGCACGCTGCAGATCGACACCGATTCGCTGAGCCTCGCGTACAAGCTGGGCAGCGGCCGCTTCGCCGCGGACAACCTCACGATACGTTCCAGGGGCTTCAAGACCGCCTTCGACTGGCATCCGGGCCTGCCCGAGCCGGAGAACCTGAAAGGTACGGCACGGACGCTTGACCGCTACGACGGCGACGTACAGCCCGACACCGGCAAGCATCTCGATCTCGGCCAGGGCCTGCTGTCGCGGCAGGGCTGGCACCTGATCGATGACTCGGCCAGCTTCCTGTTCGACGACAGCGCATGGCGCTGGGTGGAAAAACGCAGCTGCGCCGATTGCCAGGACCTCTACTTCCTCGGCTACGGCCATCGCTACGAGGAGATCCTGGGCGACTTCGCCAAGGTCGCCGGCCGCGAGCCGATGCCGCCGCGCTATGCGTTCGGCTACTGGTGGTCGCGCTACTGGAACTACTCGGACAGCGAGATCCGCGAACTGGTCGAAGACTTCAAGCGCTACGGCATTCCGCTGGACGTGCTGGTGGTGGACATGGACTGGCACCGCACCGACGACCTCGACTGGAATCCCAAGTACGCCAAGCAGGATGCCTTCGGCCAATTGGTCGGCTGGACCGGCTACACCTGGAATCGCAGCCTGTTTCCCGATCCGGCGAAATTCCTGGGCTGGCTGCACAGCCAACAGTTGAAGGTGACGCTCAATCTGCACCCGGCCTCCGGCATCTCGGCGGACGAGGCCGCCTACCCCGCGTTCGCCAGGACGATGGGCGTGCACGACGGCAAGGCCATCGGCATCGAGACCGCCGACAAGCGCTTCATGACCAGCCTGTTCGACACCGTGCTTGATCCGCTGCACGCCGAGGGCGTGAATTTCTGGTGGCTGGACTGGCAGCAGTGGCCCGACTCGAAGCAGTTGCCGGGCCTGTCCAACACCTGGTGGCTGAACTACGTCTTCTACACGCGCATGCAGGACGCGGACCGCGAGCGCGCGCTGATCTACCACCACTGGGGCGGCCTCGGGAATCACCGCTACC
>MKRS01000607.1 GCA_001897035.1 Bacteroidales bacterium 45-6 | reverse complement strand
CAACACTTCTGCGGCAAAGGCTTGCATGAGCATGTCGTAAGCCTTTTGCTTGCTGATCCCTCGGGATCGCAAATAGAAGAGTGCATCCTGATCCAGTTGGCCTGTGGTGAGTCCGTGCGAACACTTACATCGTCGGCATAAATTTCCAACTGCGGTTTCGAAAACATGCGTGCTTGGGGCGACATGCAAAGATTGCGGTTGGTTTGGTATGCCTGCGTTTTCTGCGCGTCTTTCTCCACCAGAATCCTTCCGCAAAATGCACCGAGGGCATTGTCTTGGAGGATGTATTTGAACAACTGGGTGCTGGTGCAATTGGGTACGGCATGGTCGAGGAATGCGTGGTTGTCCACCTGCTGGTCTTTTTCGGCAACGACAAGGCCACAAACGGCTGCTTCGGCGTGTTCTCCCGCCAGCTTCACCCGGTAGTTGTTCCTGGTGACACCGCATTCCAGCGTCACATTGTTGACTACCACATTCGAGGATGCTTCCTGGTGCACAAATGTCGAGGTGAGCCTCACCACAGCATCCGAGTTTACTTCCAATTCGTAGAGATCCACTTTTGCATTCTTACCCGCAAAAATCTCCGTGACTTGTGTCACCAAGAAATTGCTGCTATCCACCGTGTGGTCGCAAGCCAGAAGTTTGAGCCTTGCATTATCTTCCACGATGACCAGAATGCGGCGGTTGACGAGGTAATCCACATTGCTTTGTAGCAGGTTGATGAGCTGTAAGGGCTTATCAATTTCAATATTTTTAGGAACATACACCAAAAAACCATCCTGCACAAACATCGTGTTGAATGCCACCAGGCCGTTGTTCTCCACATCGGCTATTTTGCCATAATATTTGGAAAAAACTTCAGGCTGCGCCTTGGCAAATTCGCGGATGCTTCCTACATAGACCCCATCGGGGAGCTTGGATACAGGAAGATTCTCGTTGTAGAACAAGTCATTGACTAAGAAAAACAAGAAGGTGGACAAATCCGGTACGTTGCAGATATGCGAAGCATAGGGGTCGAATTCCTTGCCTAACTGTTTCAAATTTAGTCCATAATCTTTTTCGAAGAATTTGGCAACGTTGGTATGGTGGTAGTCTTCGAGCTTGTTGGTCGGAAATCCCGTCCGGGAAAATTCCTTCAAAGCCTTTTCGCGGAGAGCATTCAGTCCCTCGGCAGAATTCTCGTCGATGAGCTTCCTGTTTTGGGTGAATAGGTCGATATATTGATTTTCTACCATCTCAATCAAAGTCTTTAATTAACCAATCGTAGCCGCGCTCTTCCAGTTCGAGAGCCAGTTCTGGCCCAGCAGTTTTGATGATACGTCCCTTGTAGAGGACATGCACGACGTCAGGCTTGATGTGATCCAGCAAACGTTGGTAGTGAGTGATCACAATCGTGGCATTGTCCTTGCTGCGCAGTTTCTGAACGCCCGCAGCCACGATGCGCAAGGCGTCGATGTCGAGGCCCGAATCCGTTTCGTCCAAAATAGCCAAGGTGGGATTCAGCATGGCCATTTGGAAAATTTCGTTGCGCTTTTTTTCGCCACCCGAAAAACCTTCGTTCACCGAGCGGTTGGCGAGCGACTTGTCCAATTCGACCAGTTCGCGTTTTTCTTTCATCAGCTTCAGAAAATCGGTAGCAGAAATTGACTCCAATCCTCTGTATTTGCGGGTTTCGTTGAGTGCAAGGCGGATGAAATTTGTCATGCTCACACCCGGAATTTCCACTGGATATTGGAAGCTAAGGAACAAGCCTGCACCGGCCCGTTCTTCGGGATCCATCTCCAGCAAGTCTTTGCCTTCGTAGGTGACGCTTCCTTCGGTGACTTCATAGTTTGGGTTTCCAACCAGTACCGATGCGAGGGTGCTTTTGCCTGAACCATTTGGCCCCATGATTGCATGTACTTCGCCTTTGTTGACCTTGAGGCTAAGGCCCTTAAGTATCTCGTTTCCTTCTACATTTGCATGTAGATTCTCTATATTCAATAAGTTAGCCATTAAATAATATTTATGTTGATATAATAACTTGATTAATTAACAACAAGCAACCTCTTTTGTTTGCTATGCGCGATTGATTGTGTTTATTCTTAATCTACATTTTGTCAAAAATCCAACTCCACCACTACGGGGCAATGGTCCGAAAACTGCAATTCGTTGAGAATCGCAGCCCCTTTGAGCCTGCATTTTGCTTGCTCGGTAATCAAATGGTAATCGATCCGCCAGCCGAGGTTTTTTGCCCTTGCTCCAGCCCGGTAGCTCCACCAGCTGTATTTCTCGGGACTCTGGTCATACTCGCGGAAGGTATCTACAAAACCCGTAGCCACAAACTCGTCGAACCATTGGCGTTCTTCGGGCAAAAAGCCGGACATTTTGGTATGGCGCCCAGGGTGGTTGATGTCGATGGGCTTGTGGCAGATGTTGTAATCTCCGCAAATCAACAGATGGGGTCGCTGTTGCCTCAATTCGTGTATGTATTGGCTGAAATCGGCCAAAAATTTCATCTTGAAATCTTGCCGCAGGTCGCCCGTGGTGCCGGAAGGAATATAAACGCAAAGAATGGAAAAATCGCCGTAGTCGGCTCGGATGACACGCCCTTCGGCATCGTAGGCTGGATTGCCCATGCCGACGACCACTTGGTCGGGCTGGCGACGCGAAAGAATGCCCACACCGCTGTATCCTTTTTTTTCGGCCGGGTGGAAATAGTAGTGGTAGCCCAGCGACTGGATCGTGAGCAAATCTATTTGGTATTCTGAATCTTTTTTTTAATAAAAGAAAAAAACGAGAGCAAAAAGATTTTCAAAAATCCCAAAGCTCCGCTATGTTGTAAAAATATGTCTTTTTCCTCACTTAAGCAAATTTAGGTTCTCCGCTTTCTTCACTTTTTTAAACAGATCTGAGGCAAATATGAAATCGTTCAGCTCTTGGTTCTCCGACTTCATCAGTTCGTTCTTGTTGCCTTCCCATCCCTTTTTGCCCTGAGATATGAAAATGATTTTGTCACCAATATTCATCACAGAGTTCATGTCGTGGGTGTTGATGACCGTGGTCATGTCGTATTCCACAGTGATGTCGTGGATGAGTTCGTCGATCACGATGGAGGTTTGCGGGTCCAAGCCCGAATTGGGTTCGTCGCAGAACAAATATTTGGGGTTCAATGAAATGGCACGAGCAATAGCAGCGCGCTTCATCATCCCTCCACTGATTTCGGAAGGGTAGCGGTGGCCAGCATCCTTGAGCTGAACGCGCTCGAGACAAAACTCGGTGCGCTTGACCATTTCCTTGCGGCTCATGCCGGAAAACATCTGCAAGGGGAAAAATACGTTCTCAAAAACAGTCATCGAGTCGAACAAGGCCGAGCCTTGAAAGAGCATCCCCACTTCCTGGCGCAGAACTTTCACTTCGCCGATACGCATCTTAGTGATGTCGCGTCCATTGTAGAGGATTTCTCCCGAATCGGGACGGTAGAGCCCCACCAAGTTTTTGAGCAAAACTGTTTTTCCCGAGCCGCTCCGCCCAATAATCAGGTTTGTTTTCCCTGCTTCAAACACGGCGTTGATGTCATCGAGGATAGTGCGTTCCCCAAATGATTTTATGATATGCTTCGCTTCGATCATTGCATCATCAGGTTAGTTAGGACTAAGTCGGATATCAAGATCAGGATACTGCTCATCACCACGGCATTGGTGCTGGCTTTTCCCACTTCTAATGAGCCACCTTCGGCATAGTATCCGAAGAATGCCGAAACCGAAGCGATGATGCCTCCGAAACAAATTGACTTGCTGATGGAATACCATACATAGAATGGTTTGAAGAAGGATTGGATGCCGTATTCGAAGTCGGCCACAGCCACAATGTGGGTGAAGTGACAGACAAAATAGCCCCCAAAAATTCCCAGAACCATGCTAAGCACCACCAGTACAGGGATAAAAGTCATCAACCCGACCAGCTTCGGCAGCACGAGGTAGTTGGCCGAATTCACACCCATCAGTTCCAAGGCGTCGATTTGTTCGGTGACGCGCATCGTCCCTATTTCGGAGGCGATGTTGGAACCCACCTTGCCCGCCAGAATCAGCGACATGATGGAGGAGGAGAACTCGAGTACCACGATCTCGCGGGAGACGAAGCCCACCGTATAGCGTGGCAGGAACGCATTGTTCATATTGAGGGCGATCTGGACAACGATCACCGCCCCAATGAAAAAGGAGATGATGATGACGATCCAGATGGAATCGAGACCTAATTTTTGGACTTCGTCCATGTATTGACGGAAAAACATCTTCCAGCGTTGAGGGAAGGTCATGACTTTCCTCATCATCAAAACATATTTGCCGACATCTTCAAAAAAATTTGCCAATACCATATTCTAAAAAAAATCAGCTAATTAAACGGAAGCGAATTGCTATCAACCCTGAAAACAGATTGTAGGTGCAAATATACGTCATTATTTTGCTAAAATCACCCGAACAGCTCCCGAAAAGCTTCTTCCACCTTCCTGACCGGCACAATGTCGATCCCCACTTTGGAGGAAAAACCCTTCAGGTTGTTGTCTGGAATAATGATTTTGCGGAAACCGAGCTTTTCGGCCTCTAAGATGCGCTGCTCGATGCGGTTCACAGGACGTATTTCGCCCGAAAGGCCTACTTCTCCCGCTATGCAGGTGCTTTGGCTGACCGGAATGTCCAAGCTGGAAGAAAGCACCGAGGTGATCACCGAGAGGTCAATGGCGGGGTCGTTCACCTTGAGTCCTCCGGCAATGTTGAGGAAAACGTCTTTTTGTGCCAATTTGAATCCTGCCCGTTTTTCGAGTACTGCCAGTAGCATGTTCATCCTTCGCCCGTCGAAGCCGGTGGCCGAGCGTTGCGGCGTGCCGTAAGCGGCTGTGCTCACCAAAGCTTGGGTTTCGATAAGAAAAGGGCGAACTCCTTCGATGGCGGCAGCAATGGAGATACCACTCAGCCCGTCGTGGTTTTGGGTGAGCAACAATTCCGACGGATTGCTCACTTCACGCAACCCGCTTTGACGCATCTCGTAGATGCCGAGTTCCGAAGTGCTTCCGAAACGGTTTTTGATGCTGCGCAAGATGCGGTACATGTAGTGTTGGTCGCCTTCAAATTGTAGCACCGTGTCCACGATATGCTCCAGCACTTTTGGGCCGGCAATGTTTCCTTCCTTGTTGATGTGTCCGATAATCAGTACGGGAGTTCCCGTTTGTTTCGCAAATTTCAAGATCGCTGCAGAGCATTCGCGGACTTGAGAAACACTTCCGGGAGATGATTCCACGCTCTCGCTGTAGATGGTTTGGATGGAGTCGATAATCACCATCTGGGGCGAAGTGTTTTTGATATGCACTAATATCTGTTCCAGGTTTGTTTCGCAAACAATGTAGCAGCTTTGGTTGCCCGGATTGATGCGGTCGGCGCGCATTTTGAGTTGGCGTGCGCTTTCTTCTCCCGACACGTATAATGTTTTCAGGTGGTTGATTCCCAACACGGTTTGCAGCACCAAAGTGGATTTGCCGATGCCCGGCTCACCACCGATCAGCACCAGTGACCCCGGCACCAGTCCGCCCCCCAGCACGCGGTTGAATTCGCCGTCTTTCATGTCGATACGGGGTTCATCGCTCGTTTCCACATCCTTTAGTAGCAAAGGCTTTCCCTCTTGCCGTTCAAATGGGAGGGGTATTTTTGAAGAATTGGAGGGTGAGATTATTTCTTCCACGTAGGAATTCCATTCGCCGCAAACGGGGCATTTCCCCAGCCATTTGGGCGAATCGTTTCCGCAGTTGGAGCATACGTATGCTGTTTTTGATTTTGCCATATAGCTTTTTTCAGTTAACAGTCAACAAATTTGCAAGTTCACTTTTTCACCACCTTCGCCTTGCCTTTCCCTCCCGAAGTAGTTACCGTGACAATATATACGCCTCTTGCCCAACTGCGGGTGTTGATGGGCGACGTGCCGGAGCGGGCCATCAGCCGTCCGGAGACAGAATAGACGGACATTTCCGATAGTATAAATGAGGTGCTTACATACAAATAATTTCCAAAGAACACGGGTGCGATGTTAATGAAGTCTTCGCCCTTGATGGTGTCACCTTTGGTGTAGCCATCGATGCCGTTGATTTTGGCTACAGGGTATCCGGGGGGATTGAGGTATTTGCTCATCCAACGGTTAGGGTCAGTGGCTTTGTTCCAATGATAATAAAATTTGCCATAGTAATCCGGAGCAGTAGGTGATGTGCAGAAACTTTCACCTCCTGTGAGCGTTCCTACAATTCTACCATCCTGGTTGAACAAAGGCGATCCGGACGAACCTCCAGCCGTGACACTAAAGCCATTTGGCGTGCTGGTATACACCACTTGCCAATGCGCATCAGTGGCGGATGCATTGCCATCATCTACAAACGTGATGGTAGTGGGTTCTGTCTTGTAAGTGGATATTTTTTTGATGTCTCCGCTGGGGTGATGAATGGCTACTCCGCTCGTTGGTGGTGTAGTGCTTGTGTCCCATCCGTTATAAAACACATCATAGTCGGCAGGAATCGCAGTCTTCAACCGAAGCAATGCGCCGTCGGAACCTCCTATGATGGGACTATCCACAAGCATGTCGGCCCCAATCATGGTTTTCATATTGGATGACAAGGTGCCTGTTCCGCAAGTGGTCGCTTCATAATGGAAATAGAACTGCATGGTGGAAAAATCGGCCGTTTGCCCATTTTCTTCGAAGCAGTGGTGAGCACTTAGGAAATAGGGTGTATGATCTTGATACACGTTGTTGACAAGTGACCCCGAGCAGAGGTAAGCCAAATTGCCGATAGGTACGATGAGCTTAGCGACCCCCTTTTTCTGTTGTTGCCAATTGTCGCCTTCCGGGCTGCAATTCACATCCACATAGCAGTTGGAGGACGAAGAGGCGCGCAAGAGCGAATTTCTATAAGAAATTGTTTCCGCCAAATTGTAGCAATAACCGACCTTCGAGATCACGATTTCGGGTTTCGCCTGCCCGTTCGGATGGACGTATTCGAGCGTGAGGGAGTCGCCGTAAACGATCTCCGTGGAGAAACGCCCGCCA
This sequence comes from Bacteroidales bacterium 45-6, assembly GCA_001897035.1. GTDB lineage: Bacteria > Bacteroidota > Bacteroidia > Bacteroidales > Dysgonomonadaceae > UBA1309. The sequence goes on along the minus strand of MKRS01000607.1, from coordinate 1,896 downwards.
CCGGAATGGGTCTGCGAGGTGTATGCTCCCAATACTTGGGTCTTGGAGCCGTTGTAGAGGTATAGCTTCCCCCCGGCTGGTATCTCGAATTTCTCGTAGTAGAGAATGATCCCCTGTGCATCAGGTGATTTGATGGACAATTGGCAAACCGAATCCTGCCCGATCTTACTCCAGTTGCCTTCCGTAACCAAATCCAACCGGACAGGTGTCAGCACGGCTACGATTGGTGGCACTCCGTTGTGCTTGGCCACCACGTCTTGCTTCCGGAGTTCGGCTATGTTCTCGTTGGGAATCACGGTCTTCATTGACACTCTTGCCACGGCTTGACTCCTGGTGGCGCTGAAACTCGGAGGAATTCCCCCAAAAGAGATTTGGGCTTGCACCACAAAAGGAAACAAGCTCAAGATGCAACAAAAAACGATAAACCGGTATTTCTTTGTCATATTCACTCGGTTATGTGATAAGCATAATTTAGGGCCACATGATGTATTTTATTGATAGTTACTGCCAATAAATAGCCGCCAGCTTTGAGCAAGGCTACTTGGTTATTTGGGTAACATTTCTATCAGTTTGTCCACATGGCCGGCAATGTCGGACCTTTGCACCAAACCGCCTGTCTCGAACACGATCTGCGCCTGGTTGTAAAATGGCTCCCGCTTTGCTACGTTCTCGATGATAAATTCGAGTAATTCGTCCTCCGACTTGTCTTTTATCAGCGGGCGCTTGTCTTTGCCCGCAAAAAGTCGTTTGAGCAACACCTCGGGATCCGTCTTCAAGTAAACGGTCACTCCGGCTTGTTTCATCACGTCCATGTTGTCATAAAAGCAGGGTGTTCCGCCGCCAGTGGAAACGACGGCATCTTCAAATTCGGCCACTTCCTTCAGTAGTTTGTGTTCAATTTCTCTGAATTTTGACTCGCCCAACTCGGCAAAGATCTCATTGATTGTTTTCTGATACCGCCCTTGGATATAATGGTCTAAATCTATAAACTGAAATCCTATCTTGGCAGCCAGTTCTTTGCCTAAAGTCGTTTTGCCAACACCCATGTAACCAATCAAAAAGATTCTCTTCATCCTGATCTGTTTTCGATTCTATGTAAACGCAAAAGTAAGTATAATGTTATACAAAGTTCAAATAATTATGATTGAAAATGATTATACTCCGATTTTGGGCGTTTCTGCTGCAAAACTTCCTCACATCCGCAATAAATCGCAAATATCAAAAATAAATCAGCCTTTTTATGAATTATCCGCTCAGTTCTATTTCTGTTTTTCAAATATTTATTTATTTTCGCAACAAATTATGAAGTCAACTAAAACATATATCAATCAAAAAAAATTAACCTTGTTATGGAAGAATTGAATGCCATAGTACAGCAAGTGGTGCAGGTTTCCCCCATCATGAAAGTTTTTCGGATCGCCCCTCTCGGATGGGAGCTGCCCGATTTCAAGCCAGGGCAGTTTGTGGCCATTGCATTGCCATCGACGGCAACCAAATGCCCCGAAGCCACCATCGTCGATGAACCTGTGGAGCCCGGCAGCGAAAGGCTAATCAAACGCGCCTATTCTGTTGCCTCCTCCAACTTGTCGCGCGACTATGTGGAACTTTACATTACCCTTGTGCATTCTGGTGCGCTCACCCCGCGCTTGTTCAACTTGAACATCGGCGACAAGATCTGGATTGGAAACAAATTTGCCGGAATGTTCACCTTGGACCAGATCGAAGAAGACCAGAACATTGTACTGATCGGCACAGGCACCGGCGTCGCACCCTACATGAGTATGCTACGCACCGATGCTCTCCACCGCAAAGGCAACATCGTGGTGATTCACGGAGCCTCCAATTCCTGGGACTTGGGGTATTCTTCCGAACTGAACCTGCTGCAAACCTTGTCGC
>MKRS01000606.1 GCA_001897035.1 Bacteroidales bacterium 45-6 | reverse complement strand
ATTTTTGCAGGTTGATGTAAACCGAGATGTAAACCGAAAAACGGCTTATGAACGCCTCAGTTTCAATTATTTGCTACAAGCAAAAGACACTTTCGAATGGTGAAAATCCACTCATGCTGCGCATCTGTAAAGATGGAAAAAGAACTTATCAAAGTTTAGGAATCTCAATCAGCCCCCAATTATGGGATTTCAAGAAGAACGAGCCGAAGCTTAAATGTCCTGACAGGGAAAGGATTATAAGCATCATCCTCAAGAAAAAGGAAGCTATCCAAAAGAAAATCCTTGAATTTAACTCGGAAGAAAAAGACTATACCGTCAATTCATTACTTGGTGAAAAACAGCAGAACATTCGTTGCTCCGTTGAAGAATATTACCTCCAGCTAATAAGGCAATATGAAGAAACGAACAACAGGGGAAACAGGCGTGTCTATAAAAGTTCCCTGAACTCCCTGCTGTCATTTTCTAAAAACAAACTCAACATTACCTTCCAAGAAATCAATGTCAATTGGTTGGAAAAATACGAGAAATGGCTGCGTGCCAAGAAAAACAAAGAAACAACGATCAGCCTGTTGTTCCGCACCCTCCGCAGTGCCTACAACAAAGCGATTGAAGACAAATGCGCCAAAAAAGCACAGTATCCGTTCAATGAATACAAGCTTTCGAAGTTTGATGTGTCAACTCAAAAAAGAGCCATTTCTAAATCTGATATAATGAAGATCAAGAACCTCGACCTGACAGGCCAAAGGTTCTACATTCGTTTTAGCAGAGACATGTTTATTTTCAGCTACCTGTGCAGCGGCATCAATTTTACAGATATTTCAAATCTCATCCTTGAAAATCTCTCAGGCAATTTCTTGCACTATAAACGCCAGAAGACTGGAAAAAACGTGAAAGTCTCGTTATTGCCTGATGCAAGAAACATCATTGAAACATATAAAAATGATTCAGGATATTTATTTCCAATCTTAGACAGGAAAATCCATGAGACCAGCACGCAGAAAGAAAACAGAATTCATAAAGTCCTGGGGCATGTGGATAGAAACCTGAAAAAAGTTGCCAAGCTTGCCCAAGTCGATACAACCTTGACCACCTATGTGGCTCGTCATTCGTTTGCCACTATATTGAAGAAATCAGGCGTGAACATAGCTTTGATTGGTGAAGCTTTGGGGCATTCAGACATTGCAACCACCCAGATATACCTTGATAGTTTTGATAGCGAACAGGTGGACGAGGCGATGAAGAATTTGTTGTGATTTTATTAATCCCGTTTGCTTGGTTGTGGACGGGATTATTTTCTTAATTTCGCAATAAAAATGGCTACATATTCAGTTTACATTCCTATACTTAAGGCTTATTTTCCTCTCTTGAATAGATATTGGGGCTTTGAATATGCTGACATTAGCTTTGAACTGTCGGTAATCTATAAGAATCACTTCGAGAATGGGGCGATAAATGAAGACATCAGAAATATTTGTTTGCAAAACGGCCAAGTCGATGCCATTAAGTACGCCCTTGAATCCGACGAACATGTCAAAATACGATGCACGGAAGATTTTGGAGAGCAGATAGATAAACTGGAGTCATTTTTTTCGAGACAAAATATAGAAAAGCCCTTACAGCATTTATTTTTTCTCATAAGCGTTCTTTCGAACAGGCGGACTAACTTTTTAGACCCTTATAAAAATGAATTGGGAATTGACACTGGCTATGAAGATTACAGGCAGTATGTGGAAAATATCAGGCCTGACATGTTGAAGCTATATGCCGTTCTAAAAAGAAATGAAGGGATAAAACCTCATAATATAACATTGGGAATAGGTAGTGCCCCACTTATCAAGCTAAAAAACGATCAAAAATGGATCGAAAAGATGCTCCTAGAATACCTTGACAAGTACCTGGGGGTTAATTCCCTTGAGGAAGCAAACGAAGAATTAAACATCCTCTATTCCGATTCTAAAGGACGAAGAATCAAAAAGCCCTACATGAATTACTTCATTTGCGGGACATATCGGTTCATCAGTGAAAATATTAAACAATCGATTGAGAATAAGGTCACGGCAGAGCAATGCAAGTTTCTCATTGACTATCTGATATGCATAGGCATGATTACCCTCAAGGACAAGATAAGCGATTCCAACACGATGCAAGGCGTTATAAATTCCCTTTTAAAAAGCAGTAGTGATCCAGTTCAAAATTACCTCAAATACAAAAATTATAAAACATCACCCAACAACGAAACTCTGCGGTTCTACTAAAATATTGAGAGGTTCTTTGCCTTACATGTCAATTTTGACATGCTCCACTATATCAAGCGAAATGACAAACCGATCAGTCATTTCGCTTTTCTATTTGTGAAAAATGGTCGATTACTGATAATCAGATCAAGTAATATGACATAAAAAATGGTCGATTTACTTTAACTACATGGCTTGTCTTTTGATATTTACAAGTGTGATTGCACGATGTAATCACGGGTCTGCACGTTGCAGGAGTTTCTTTAAAAGTGAAAATGAAGGAAACAAAATTATTAATAAACAAAGGACAATATCTAAGTGAAGCCTTAAAGGATGATGGGTACAACAACATACCGCCGAACTCTATAATAAAAAAGACCCTGCCTGGACTGGGTGCAACCCATGGTGAGATAAATGCAGAAAGAGACTCAATTATAATTGAACCTAATATCCCTGTGATATTAGGGAAAACAGAAGGTCGTGCTGAATTACTGGGAGTATGGGAAGGATGCAAGGAATCCAGCATAAAGAAATATTTAAGCAACAAAGATGTAAAATATAAAAAAATACTGACAACCCCGGAAAGCTATGTGAAAGTAAAAAGAGTGGCAATTAACATATTGGGGGAAGAAGGTTTTTTTTCAAGATTCTTCTGTCTGTTTGACGAATGCGAGAAAATAATCCAGGATATTGATTATAGGCACGATATTGCTCTACCAGTAAATGATTTTTTCCGTTTTGAGAACAAATCTTTCGTTTCAGCAACAGTATTGAACCTAAGCCATCCTGATTTTGAAAAATATAAATTCCAGATTTTGGAAGTCCAGCCGACTTTTGATTATAAGAAGGATTTGCATCTTATAATTACAGATTCGGTGATGATGAAAATTCGAGAAAAGTTGCTGGACGAATTGAAATACAGCGAATGCGTTTGCATCTTCATGAATAAAACAGACAGCATTGATAAGATTGTTCAGACATTAAAAATCGAAGGGCAATCAAAGATATTTTGTTCAAGCAAAAGTTTGCAAAAATTAGTAAAGCGGGGCTATAAGATCTCCATGGACAACGTTGAACCTCCATTAGCTAAATATAATTTCTTCACGAGTAGATTTTTCTCGGCGGTTGATATTTTCCTTAATATTAAGCCGGATATTGTCATCTTGACAGACTTGGATGAAGCCCTTCACACGATGATTGACCCGTACACCGAAGCAATACAAATATACGGTCGATTCAGAAATAAATATCTAAACGAAGAAATTCCATTCAATAGCCTGACCCACATTACCAATTACAGACCGGACCTCGATGTTAAAACAAATGAGAAAATTAACCAGATGATTGAAAGATACAAGAAAACATTTGACTGGATAAAGGGTGAATATAAAGATGATCTGACTGAGGCAACGAAAAGAGCGTTGAATACAGATGCAGAAAAAATATCATATTCAGGCTATTTGGATGAGAATGGCAATTTCAATCACTTCATTTTGGATAATCAATACAATGAAGAGCGGATAAAGAGATATTATACTGACCCAAGGTTGTTAATTCAGGCATACAATGATACGGGGCATTTTAATGTAAATGCTCAAGTTTATGGAGACGACTCAATAATAAAATTTAAGAATAAGACGAAAGGACTTTCGGCATCAGAGAAAAGGAAAGAAATCGTTGAAGAATTATGCAAGCTGTCAAGCCTTAAAGAATCAAATCCTGACTTTGATATAGAATCCATGAGAAAATACCTATCTTCTTACGAGATAAGTGATAAAGAACTTGGGCAATTAATTGTTAATGCCTTTGAATATCTGGGCAAAGATAAGATAGAGTTAATCGGTTACGGGAAAAAATCTAAATTAGAAGAAGCTTTGAACAAACAAAAAGCCATCGTAAAAGAAAAAGAACTTTTCCCGACCATTTTACAGATAATCCAAAGGGAATACCCTCTTCAAAGCAATCCCACAAAAGATGAAACAAAAAAATTACTTGCGGAATTATATTCGGATTATGGGATAAGGGTCAAGGTAACTCAGACAACAATTGAGAAATATTGTGATGTAACATCAAACAATAAAGAAAAGCCAGCCAGATATACAATTCAAGGCTATAAATCGGATGGTGGAGAAAAAACTGATTAGGGATATATAAGGCGTTTTTTCGAAAAAAATATCCACATAAAAAAATAAGGCTGACAGCCACTTGGATCTAATAAATAAGAAAGAGTGGCTATCGGCTTTTATTTTGACCTACCTCATATTTACCTACACTCTTATGTCATTCCCCCTCCACCACAACACTATTCAAGCCCCCCTCCTGCCACTTCAGGAAAAATGAAATCATAGGAAAAAGCACGGGCGGAAAGCCCCCAAAATCTACCGCAATCACTATTACACACAATGCCCTATTTAAGATATAAAAATAAGGGAAGCGCAAACAGGCCCGGAAATCGGATTGGAGAAATTCATTCCCGTTTTTTGGGCTGTTTGCCTTTATTTCCGTCAATCAAAAATACTACTTAAAAATTTAAAGTTATGAGGCAGTTAGAAATTAAACAAACCAAACGCCTAAGGATTGGCGATTTTGCAGAAGATGCAACTATTGTGGATCAACCCGTTTCAGGCACACATTTTATTGAAGCCAATACGCAGCAGGTGACATTGGAACACCTTAAATGGGAGTGCATCATTCCCAGTTTTGCAAGTATGGAAGAGACCATCTCCCATCAGTCGTTTATCAATGCGGTGGTAGAGGCCGCAAAAGATTATTTCCACGGGATGGCGATCTGTGAGCCAGGAATTAGAATTTCACATCCGATCAATGGCAGGATACCTTCCGCATTGGGGAAGAAGACTTCGGAGTTGATGGAGAACGAGAAGACCTTGTTCTATCAACGTATGTGTTTCTGCATCGAGATCCCATCCGTCGTGCAGACTCAATCGGGCAATAGCCTGACCTTGTCAATTGGAGGGGTAAGGGCCTACAATGAGATGAACCTGTACAGCAGGAAATCCGTGGAAAAATTTAAAATATTCATCGGGTTTAAAAATAGCGTATGTTCCAACCTGATGCTTACAACGGATGGATTGCAGGACAAGATAGAAGTGCTGGATGTTCAAGAGCTATACAAGGCTGCACTGAACTTGTTTCACAGATATAATCCAGCAAGTGACATGGAACTTTTCAACAACCTTGCATCCATGAGGATCACCGAGAGGGAATTCTGTCAAATCGTGGGACGCATGAGGTTATACCAGGCATTGAACCCTGCACAGCAAAAACGGTTGCCAAGGATGCTTTTGGGAGATAGCCAGATCAATGTGGCTTGCAGGGCTTTTATCGCCGATGAAAATTTTAGGGCAACAACAAGCACAATATCTGGATGGCAGCTACTAAACCTTTTGAACGGTTCAGTAAAGTCCAGCTACATAGATAATTTTCTGGAACGAAATTTGAACTGTACGGAATTCGTCCAGGGAATATACCGTGCAAAGCAGGGTGACACACAATACGCTTGGTTTCTTGGCTAAGTGATATTTTGATTGACTATAAAAGGGCATCCATTCAGTTAGGTGTCCTTTTCTATTTATCTAATAATCAAAAATTAAACATTGCATATCATGAAATGGATATATAAAGTTGCGGAAGTGGAACTCTCATACAAGCCTTCCATCAAGAGAAAGGAACGCCTGAAAATCAAATCCGCCAAGGATGCCTACCAAGTGTTGATGTCAACTTTCAGGGAAGGCACGGTAGAGCATAGGGAATATTTCAAGGTGCTGCTGTTAAATCAATCAAACGAAGTCCTTGGATACCAACTTGTGGCGGAATGCGGAATCTCAGCTTGTCCTGTCGATATTCGTGTTATACTCCAATCTGCAATACTTACTAATGCCTCAGGACTTATTGTCGCGCACAACCATCCTTCAGGAAATTTAGAAGTAAGCAGTCAGGATATTTCAATCACACAGAGAATCAAAGAA
>MKRS01000605.1 GCA_001897035.1 Bacteroidales bacterium 45-6 | reverse complement strand
GAAAAAGGAATCGAATCGCCTACTTCGTATTCGGTGGAGGTGTCTTTTCCCAAGATTCCGTTCAATGTCTTTTGCGCCTGGCTGATGGCATGCCTTTGGTTAATGGCGTTTTCGTTGGCCACGTTCAGGTCTATCTTGGCCTGGAGCAATTGTGTCTTGTCCAAAAGGCCGGAATTGAACCCCGTTTGGGCAATCACCACCCTCTGCCTGTTGTAGTTGATGACCTCCTCCATCGACTTCAGCTGTTGCTTTTGCCGGATAATGTCGTAATAAGCCGACACCACATTATAGGTCACATCCAGCACTTTGGCATTGAATTGCAGTTCGCCCAGCGATTGCATTTCCCCCAATTTCTTTTTGGTGACGAACATTTTCCCCCCGTCGTACAATGTCCACGAAAGTTGCGTGTTCGCCCCCAAGGTCGTTACCGATTGGTTGGGATAGGTGTTGGTGATACCACTCGAAAGCTTCTGGGAGAGATGGTTGAATGCGAAGTTTCCCGAGCCGTTGAGGTTCACCGTGGGCAACATCCCGGCGTTTCCCTTGGTGTTGTTTATCTTGCTGATGTCGGCATCGTTGCGGGCCACCTGAATGTCGAAATTTCCCTTCAGGGCTATGTCGATAGCCTCCTCCAAACGAATCTTTTTCTGTGCCTGAAGTCCTACCGAAAGGAGCAGGGCGAATAACAGGAATTGCTTTTTCATCGGTTGTCTTTCTTATTTCGGGATAAAACAATGTAGGTTACGGGGATAACAAATAGCGTGAGTATCAGAGAAAACAGCAATCCGCCTACCACCACCGTGCCCAAGGGTGCACGGCTTTGCGCACCCGATCCGAGTGCCAGGGCGATAGGCAATCCTCCGAAAAAGGTGGCCAATGAGGTCATCACAATGGGGCGGAACCTTGCAGATGCCGCTTCGAAAGCTGCCACCCTCCGGTTCATTCCCAGTTTCCGTTTCTGGTTGGCAAATTCCACGATGAGGATCCCATTCTTGGTGACAATCCCGATGAGCATGATGATACCGATTTCCGAGAAGATATTGAGCGTTTGCCCGCAGATCCACAACGAGAGCATGGCTCCCGCAATGGCCATAGGGACGGTGATCATAATGATGAGCGGATCGATGAAGCTCTCGAATTGGGCGGCCAAGATGAGATAGATCAGCAACAGGGCGAGCACCAAGGCAAAAGAGATGTTGGAGCTGCTTTCCGCAAAATCGCGGGACGAGCCTGACAAGTCGGTGTTGAACGATTTGTCGAGCAATTTGTTGGCGATGCCGCGCATCTCGGCAATGCCTTCTCCCAAGGTTCGCCCGTTGGCTAAGTTGGCGGAGATGGTGGCCGATTTGTAACGGTTGTAATGGTATAATATGGGCGGGCTGCTACTCTCTTCGGTCTTCACGAGATTGTCCAGCTGTATCATGTTGCCGCTATTCGACCGCACATAGAGCGAGGTGATGTCTGCCGGCATACTGCGGTCTTCCCGATCCACTTGGCCGATCACGTAGTACTGCTTGTTGTTTTTGAGGAAATATCCGTACCGAGTTCCGCTATATGCCAAATTCAATGTATTCGAAACCGTTTTCTCGTTCACACCGAGGCTGTTGGCTTTCAAGCGATCCACAGTGATATTCATTTCTGGCTTGTTGAATTTCAGGTCCACATCCACATTGCTGAATACCGGGCTGTTTTGTGCCTCGTCCAAGAATTTGGGCAACACCTCGCGCAGCTTTTCGAAATCCAGGTTTTGGATCACGAATTGCACGGGTAATCCTCTCGACGAAGAGGTGGAGATAGTCGGTTCCTGGCTGGGGATGATTTTCCCGTCGGGAATGTTGGCATAAATCCGCGAAAGCTTGTCATAGAGGTTCTGCTGGGTTGTTTTCCGTTCGGAAGGATCGGAGAGAAAGGTAATTACATTTCCGGTATTGGCACTTCCATTGTTACCTGCGGCATAACGTGCCAGCACGTATTTCACGCCGTGAAGCGAGTCCATACTTATCTTGGCAATCTTGTCTATTAATTTCTGGTTGTATAGGTATTCGGTTCCTTCCGGTGCCGTGATGGCGGTACGGATAAAACTATGATCTTCCAAAGGAGCCAATTCCGATTTCAGGGCTTTTGAGAGGGAGAAAATAAGAACCAAACAAAACCCGATGATCGAAAAGGCAACCCATTTGTTCCGGATGAAAAAGCTGAGTATCCGCCTGTATTTATTTTCCATCCCTTCAAAAAAAGGCTCGGTAGCGACATAAAACTTCGAGTGGTGGCTGGAAGAACCTCCAAGGAGAACATTCAGTACGGGAGTTAATGTAAGCGAAACCACTGCCGAAATCAGCACCGCACTCGCCACCACAATGCCAAATTCGCGGAACAACCTGCCGGTGAATCCTTCGAGGAAGATGACCGGGATGAATACAATGGCAAGCGTCATGGAGGTAGAAATCACCGCAAAGAATATCTCGCGTGTCCCCTCGAAGGCCGCTTTCCATTTGTCCATCCCCTGCTCTATCCGCTTGAAAATATTTTCGGTGACCACGATCCCGTCGTCCACCACCAATCCCGTGGCCAGCACAATGCCAAGGAGCGTGAGCACATTGATGGAAAACCCGAAGATGTACATCACGAAGAAAGTGCCGATCAGCGACACCGGAATATCCAGCAAGGGACGCAAGGCAATCACCCAGTTTCTGAAAAACAGGAAGATGATAAGCACCACCAGGAAAATGGCAATGGCCAAGGTTTCCACCACATCTTTGACCGATTGGCGCACAAACACCGATTTGTCACGGGCCACATCCAGTTCCATCCCTTTGGGCATGGTGGTTTTCACTTGGTCCAAGCGTTTGTAGAATTCATCGGCTATTTCGATGTTGTTTGCCCCTGGCAGCGGGATCAGGACGAGCATCACTCCTGTGGTGCCATTGATACTGGAGCCCGATTCGTCGTTTTGTGAGCCTAAGGATGCTTCCCCAATTTCATTGAAACGAACCACCTGGCTGGCATCTTGCTTGACGATCAGGTTGTTGAAATCATCTTCCGTGGTCAATCTCCCGTGTGTTTTCAGCAACAATTCCGTGGCATTTCCGCGCAGCTTTCCGGCAGGCATTTCCACGTTTTCATTGGCAAGAGCTTGATCCACGTCCGAGGCCGTCACGCCATAAGCTGCCATCTTTTCCGGGTTCAACCATAGCCGCATCGAGGGGCGTTGTTGCCCGTAGATGGCCACGGAACTTACTCCAGGGATGGTTTGTAATTTTTCCTGCAGCACATTTTCCGCATAATCGCTTAGTTCGATGGCACTCATCGCACTGCTCTTCACGGCAAGCATGATGATGGGGTCGGAATTGGCATCGGCTTTGGTCACTGTTGGCTGCGCGTCTATGTCCTGCGGAAGCGTTCGGGTGGCTTGCGAAACCTTGTCGCGAACATCGTTGGCCGCTTTTTCAAGGTCTGTGCCCAGGTTGAACTCCACCGTTATCGAGCTGGCGCCTATGGCCGACTGCGACGAAATGGACTTCACCCCTTCGATGCCATTGATCGATTTCTCCAAAGGCTCGGTGATTTGCGACTCTATGATTTCGGAGTTTGCTCCTGAATAGGAAGTCTGCACCGTGATGATGGGCGGATCGATGGCCGGAAATAAGCGGACTCCCAAGAACTTAAATCCAACAAAGCCCATCAGGATGATTGTCAGGCTCAGGACGATCGAGGCCACAGGCCTTTTTAGAGCTATGTCAGAAATTATCATGGCCTTATTTGTTTATCGAAGAGTACGACAATTTGGAATTTTCTTTCAGGAACAGCAAGCCTGAAGTCACAATGGTGTCACCTGCGGAAAGCCCTTCGGTGACTTCTATCTTGGAGGACTTGCGGATGCCAGTGCTTATGTTCACGAAATGGGCTTTCCCGTGGCGTGCCACAATCACCTTCTTGTTTTCCTGGTCAGGAATAATTGCCTGTGTGGGGATCATCAACGCCTTTGCATTTTCTCCAAGCTGGAGGTTGACGTTGGCAAAAGCACCGGGCACCAATTCCTCCGAAGCAGTGACGACCACCGCCCTCACTTTCAGGTTGCGTGTGTTGCTGTCGATGCCATGCTCGGTGGCTATCACCTTTGCATTGTAAACCTTGCTGGCGTTGTACATCGTGAAGTTTACCCCCATGCCCACGCTGATGACCGGGCTATATTTTTCCGGGACATAAAAGTCGAGCTTGATCTTTTGATTGGTGCGGATGGTGGCCAGCAAAGTGGAAGCACTGACGAAAGCCCCCTCGCTGATGTATTTGAGGCCGATGGTGCCATCGAAAGGAGCCCTCACTTCGGTTTTGCGAATCAGTGCTTTTTCGCCTGCAATATCGGCTTTGATGGAATTGATTTGCAGGAGCGTTTGTTCGTAGTCGTTTTCGCTGATGCCGTTCACTTTCAGCAATTGTGATTGCCTGTCGCCGATGCGCTTCTGGATAGCCAGCTGGGCTTCCTGCTTCTTCAGCGCAGCCTGCAAGTCGTCGTCGTAGAGCTTGATTAACAACGTGCCCTTCCGGACAAACCTGCCTTCCGGCAAATTCACCATCACCACACGGCCTGCTACTTCATTTTTCAGATCCACTTCGTCGTAAGCTGCCAGCGAACCCGTCACCGTGATGTCGGATGCCACCAAAGAGGGACTAACAACAAAAGCATCTACCTTTGGGTGGCCTTTTCCCTTGCCCCCTTTTCCTTCCTTTTCTTTCGGTTTTGTGAAACCCACCTTCAGGAAAAAAGCCGTCAAAAGCAGTAGCAAGACGGCGATTATCATATTTGTCCTTTTCATTGTTCCAAGTCAGTTTTTAGACATACAAGATTGGTTTCTATTAGGTCGAGTGTCGAATACAATTCGTCAATTTTTTCGGGAGGCAAGCCTTCGAACGCAAGTTCGGAAAGCTCTTTGATTACTGCTTTGATTTCCGGCACGGCTGCACGTCCCTTTTCGGTCACATGCAGTTTGTATTCACGCCTGTCCTTGGGGTTTTGCACCCTTTCCACATAGCCGTTTACCGATAGATAATCGACAATTCTCACCACCTGCACCTTGTCCGAGGCCAGCTTTTGGGCAAGATCCTGCTGCGTCAATTCGCCTTCTCCGGCATCAATAAGCAGGAGAGGGTAAAAGGAACGCTCGATGTCGAGATGCAATAGCCTCTTTTGAAGCGAGCCAAAGAACATTCGGCCAATCCGGTCGGTGATCCGGCCCAAGGGTTCTCTCAGAATGGGGCGGTTGTTTTTATCCATGGTTGCTCTTTCCTATTTTTTATACTGCAAATATAGTTACTTACCTCAACAGTTATCAATGTTAACCATTTCTTTACCGTAAATTAACGTGAGATCAATATAACCGCAATCGTTCTATTAAATTAATTCATTATATATCAATGACAAAACGGACACATTGCGGCTTTGTTTGACTCCATTCGGGTCGCACGTCTATTTCTGCATATCAATATTTCGCAAAAGACATGAAAACAATACATTGCGATAAATATTATAAAGAATCAAGGGCGTCGCCCAAACATCTTTTGCATTTTAGCTTGTCTTCATCAGGCCAGGGCCACCCCCTTATAGAGAACAACTGAATGATTGAATTGTCAATTCGCACATTGGCGTATTGGCGCATTGTTGCTTTGATTTGCTAATTCTCTCATTCTCAAATTTCCCAATTATCCTGTTAACCTTTGACAAACGGAATTTTTTGTATCTTTGTTATCGCAATGTTTAAAATGAAGGAATTATGGCGACAATCACATTAAATTACAATCCCAGGAATAAAACAGCCAAGACTCTCATAGAAACTATTGTCAAACTTGGTCTGGCAAGTGTAGAGGAGAAAGATTCCCCCTATAACAAGAAGTTTGTTGAAAAAATTAGAAAAGCAGAAAAAAGCGAGGGCGAAAAAATCGGAACCGGCGATCTATGGAAGTAGAATATAAGGTACCCGCCATGGAAGATTTACGTTTTTGGAAAAAGTCGGGAGACAAAAAGATACAGAAACGGATATCAACATTGATCGAGGATATATGTCTTCATCCCTTTTCGGGGAGAGGTAAGCCCGAAGCTTTGAAATATGAATTGTCCGGAATGTGGTCACGCAGAATCGATGAAAAAAACCGGATCATTTACAGTGCTACCGAAACCCTTATTACAGTTTATTCCCTCCGGGGACATTATTTGGACAAATGATTGAATTGTCAAT
>MKRS01000604.1 GCA_001897035.1 Bacteroidales bacterium 45-6 | reverse complement strand
AGATTCCTTTGAAGGGGCTTTGGCTGAAGTAGAAGTTGAAGTCTTTGATTCGGCCATTGGCTCCTTCTTGGCGAGGGAGGAGTTTGACTCCCCCTACCTTGTAGGATTTGCCGAGATCGAGAACAACCGAGTGGGGATGCTTGGCCGCCTTTGCGCCCTGCCATTGGGTGTGCCAGATGGTGGTGGGTTGGAGGTCAATGAGGTTGGCGGCGGAGCCGTTTTCACCATTGATCTCCTCGCTGTCCGCATAGAGGACTTTGAAGTCAGTGCGGGGGATTTCGTTTCCGTTCTCGTCGAGAATCCAGAGCTCAGCGAGGGCGGTCCACTGGTCGCCACCTTGGGAATTGAGCGCTTCCAGGCAGAAGTAGCGAGCATCGACCGGATTGTCTAGCATTACGGTTTGCGCCTTTGTTCCTTCGGGTAGGGAGCCCGACTTTGTCGGTTTGAGTCCCGTAAGGTTGAGGTCTTGACCAGGTTTTCTGAGCAGTCGGCTGTAGTCGATGGCGACTTCGTCGAGGATGGGTTCGTTTAGTCCCTCGATAGTTGGGTTTTTTACCTTCCCACTGTCTTCAAGCACGACAATTTTGTTTTTGCCCTTGTTCAGCCAGACGCCAGGGAGATAAAGGGTTTGCTGGGGACCGATTCGCCAAAAGCGGCCCAGGTTCTTGCCGTTCACCCAGACGAAGCCCTTGGTAAAGTTTCGGAGATCGAGGAAGGTATCTCCGGGTTCGGAGACTTCCAGATCCCCGAAGTACCACAGTGGCTCTTTGAGCGCGGTGGCGACGGGGGAGAGATTCTTAGGGGGCGCGGAGAGGGGGAGGCGGTAGTGCTCCCAATTCTTGAGTTCGGTGGTTCCGAGTTTTACGGAGCCTTGGAGTCCCTTGCGCTCCGTTGGGATGAGTCCGCCAAAGTTCACCCGAGACAGGGACTCCACCATGACATCAAGGGTGGCGCCCGCCTTTGGAACTTCGATGGTGATGGTTCGCTCTTGCTTTCGGCGGTCGAGTACGCCCTGGTTGACTCCATCCACGAGGACGATCGCGTAGTCGTGGAGCTTGTCGAATGTGAGGGTTTGCTTGCCGGCGGTGGGAAGCGTCGTTCGGTAGAGGACGATGCCGTACGATTGATCCAGATCTTCGAAGGTCTTGACGCTTTCACTCTTCACCGGGGTGGGGAGGGAACTGCGGAGCGGAGAAGA
>MKRS01000603.1 GCA_001897035.1 Bacteroidales bacterium 45-6 | reverse complement strand
GGTGCTTTTGCCTTCGTAGATTCCCGAGAGGAATTGCACTTCATCCGCCTCCTTGCGGGGAGTGGTGATGGCCGATTGGCCGGGACGCCTCCTGTTGAGTTCGGTTTGGATAAAATCCGTATCTATTGTGATTCCGGGAGGACATCCGTCGATGATTCCGCCGATGCCTGCACCGTGCGATTCGCCGAAAGAGGTCAGCCGAAAAATGTTTCCAAATGTATTCATTGCGTTGAAATTCGTATTATTTTATTTTAAAGCACACAAAGATAAAACAAAAGAGTAGCGGTGGGAGCAATTGTTTGGAAAAATGTGTCTTGCAGACGTGGAATCTTTGTCCTTTTGTTCTTGAAATTCGGGCACTTCTTTGTCCGCGATTAGGTTTCTCTAAATTGTTTTGCACGCCATGGTGCAAATGAAAAACCAAGCAGAATTCGCAAAAGAAAATTTCTTAACCTTTGTGAACCCTGCTTGAACGGATTTACTTACAATTTTTATTATATTCAACTATTTGTTTTTCAACAAATCGCGAATTTCGGTAAGAAGTTCCTGCTCCTTGGTTGGCGTAGGTGGTGCTGCCGGAGCTTCTTCCTGCTTCTTCTTCAGGGAATTTATCCCTTTGATGACAAAGAAGATCACGGAGGCAATGATGGCAAAGTCAAGCACTGTCTGCAAAAACGATCCGTAATTGATGCTAACGGCAGGCACTGCCGCCCCTTTGGCGTCCACGGTTGCAGCTTTCAATACGATTTTGAGGTCTGTGAAGTTAACACCCTGGAGCAACACTCCAATTGGGGGCATGATTACGTCAGCCACTAAGGAGGATACGATCTTGCCGAAGGCCCCGCCGATGATGACACCGACTGCCAAGTCAACCACGTTTCCGCGGAGGATGAATGCTTTCAATTCTGACAATGTTTTGCTCATAAAGTTTATCGTTAAAAATATTGGATTGATTATTTTTCAAATATAAGTGATTTTTGCAGAATCAGAAATATTCTTAGGGACAAATCTATTTTGAGGCTTCAAAAAACAAGGCCTCGAATGTTTGTCTATGTGGGTTGTCCCAACAGGAATATATCGCTCTTTTATTTTCAGCACCCAATAGTTTTTTCATTTCCGGAGAGATGAAATGGAAACCTTCCGTTGTACTGTTTTCCGAGTAAAACAGCTCGTTGCAGCCGTTTTGCGCATATTTCTTCA
>MKRS01000602.1 GCA_001897035.1 Bacteroidales bacterium 45-6 | reverse complement strand
GAACGGGAGTTTTTTTTCGTAAAACTCGAGAAATAAATCGCCTACTTTATTGAATATAAACCCTTTGAACTTCGACTTTTGATGAAGAGTATAGCGGAGAATGTTGAGCTGTATGTAAAACAGTTCTTCAAATTTGAACCGGTATTGTGCATCGCTGAGGGCAGGCACTTGTTTCGGGAAGTGGATGTTTTCCATCGCTTGGCGAATATCCATCAGCCGGGCTTCGCGGATCACCGAATCGGGAAGTGTTTCGACAATGTGTTTAGCGTAGGCGGAGAAGGCATTTTCCATACACTTCTGAATTGCTTTCGAATTCAGGTAATGGTTCTTCATCTTATCCGTCGTGTTGTAGTAAGGCATCAGGCCCATTTTCTGAAGGGAATCCTCTTTATATGGATCGATGTCGGGATGAGGGATATTTATTTTCTGCCCAAACGAGGTAGGCTTTCCAAACACTAAGTAAGGAGTATATGTCTTGTATTTGTCGGTGATGAATTTCTGGCCCTGAAACCACACCAGGTCGATGAATCCCCTCCCGTCCGTAAAGTGGGCTATCAACCGTCTTTTGCGCCCCTCACCCGCCGTTTCGAAGGCGGTGATTTGACCTTTCAATTGAATATAGGGCATGTTCGCATCCACTTCATGAATGGCATAGATGCGGCTGCGGTCGATGTGCTTGTAGGGAAAATAATGGAACAAATCATCCACCGTAAACACGTCAATCTCCTTGTTAAGGATTTCCGCCTTGCGTGGACCAATGCCAGATAGGAACTTGATGTCTGTTTCGAGATAATCGGCCATGAATAAATCTTAGTCTCGCAAAAATACAAAATCTTTTTGGGAGAATTCATAGCCGGGATAGCTTTCGACAACCGGCATTCTTCTGCATTCGCCGCAATGAAACTTCTTCATGCAAGAATCCAACACGGCTACTCAATCAAAGTAGCTCGTCGATTTTGGCGAGTAATTCCTTCAGTTTGCCGTCTCCAAAACCTGTTGAGACGTAGCGGATCACCCCCATTTTGTCAATCAAGAAGTTTTTGGGAATATAAATCGTGGCATATTTGCCCCAGATAGATTTGTTGGGATCCAGCCCAGGTGTGAAGCTGATTCCTTCATTTTTCAATTCGTCGATCTTCAATTGGACAGCCCCTTTGGTCTCTCCCCGGGAAATGGGCAGCCACACGAAATCCTTGTTTTTGTAAGTTTCCATGGCAGCCGGCAAGTGATGCAATTCTTCCATGCAAGGTCCGCACCACGTGGCCCAAAAGGAGATCAGCACCACTTTTCCCTTTTGGTCGGAAAGTCGAAGTTTTGTCCCATTGAGCAATTCGACGGAAAAATTGGCCGCTTTATCGCCCACATTCAAGATATATCCACCGTTCTCCTCTTTCGTTGTTTGCGCAAAAGAGTTGTGCGCGAAAAGCACAAAAAGAAACAAAAATATACTGGATAATTTTTTCATTGTCCGTTAAATTAAATTTTGGCTCAAATGTAGGCAATTTGTTTTTCTAAAGCAAAAAATGAAAATTTATCATCTGATTGCCTCTAAAAAAATAATATTCTTTTGGATAAGCAATCTCATCCAAAAGAATATCAATGATTTAGAGTTAGTTATTCTTAAAATCTTTTGCCGATCGAAACTCCAACACGGGCATAACCGTGATCGCTGTTCGAAAAATCACGACCCCCACCAAGGTAGATTTCCCCAACCCAGTTGTTTTTGGACACATATTTCCAGCCAACAGCCAATCCCGCTCCAGCTCCAAACTTTGATTTTTTACCCCAATTATCCCCTGAATAATACTCTACGTCATCCCTGGTAAGCAGAGCGGAATTCAACTCGATAAAAAATCCGGCAGCCACTTTTTGCATAGACGCATACGAGCCACCGAAAAACCACCGGAAATGTGGCTCCAGTGAAAAAGTAAGCGGATATTCCTGGTCGCTCGATGCCCTGAATCCCAATGATGCCCCCACGCTGATGTCGGAATTCAACAACCGTTCATAATCTAATTCGGGATAAGAAGCAAAAATAGTAAGAGGTAAATTTAATTTCAGTTCATTGCGCTTCAAGTTAGGATAATCATTGCCTTCTTGAGCAAAAAGGACACTGCTGATGATAAGTGTTAAGAATAAAAAGCCAAATCTTTTCATATTATTGTTTTAAATGTTTTGCTTTAAGACGGATATTCCCGAAAAACGTTACATCTTTTTTCGAAAAAATCTCCCAAATGTAAGGATAACATTCGGGAGATTCAATTTTATTAAAAGAAACTTAAACTTATGCCAACCCAAGTTTTACTTTAAAGCCGTCGTTGATGGCATCCAAAAAGTCCTGAGTGTTCAAATAATCACCTTCGGTGACATTGCTCTTAGTCAAAATAGCAAGGTCTTTGGTCATCTTTCCGCTTTCGACCACCTCGATACATGTTTTCTCCAATTTTTCGGCAAAATCAATCAGATCTTGGTTATTGTCGAATTTCCCCCGGTATTTCAAGCCACCAGTCCAGGCAAAAATTGATGCGATCGGATTGGTGGATGTGGGTTTTTCTTGTTGATGCAATCGGTAGTGACGTGTAACCGTTCCGTGTGCCGCCTCAGCTTCCACAGTTTTCCCGTCAGGTGTAACCAGCACGGAGGTCATCAGCCCAAGCGAGCCGAAGCCTTGTGCCACAGAATCGGACTGCACGTCTCCATCGTAATTTTTACAAGCCCACACGAAGCCTCCGTTCCATTTCATGGCAGAAGCCACCATGTCGTCGATCAGCCGATGCTCATAAGTGATTCCGGCAGCCTTGAATGTTTCCTTGAATTCGTTGTCGTACACCTCTTGGAAAATATCTTTGAATCTTCCGTCATAAGCCTTCAGAATGGTATTTTTGGTGGAAAGATATAGCGGCCATTTTTTAGCCAAAGCCATGTTCATGCACGAACGAGCAAATCCGTAGATCGAATCATCAGTATTATACATTGCCATACCTACTCCGTCGCCAGCAAAATCATAGACTTCGCGCGTAACAGGTTCGCCGTTTTCGGGAGTAAACGTGATGGTGAGTTTTCCTTTTCCTTTTGTCACAAAGTCTGTCGCCTTGTATTGATCTGCATTGGCATGACGTCCGATCACGATGGGCATATCCCAGGTAGTAACAAGCCTCGGAACGTTTTTCAAGATAATAGGTTCACGGAAAACGGTTCCTCCCACAATGTTCCGGATGGTACCGTTGGGCGATTTCCACATTTTTTTCAGGTTGAACTCCACCACCCGCTGCTCGTCGGGAGTGATGGTCGCGCACTTGATTCCCACATGGTATTTCTTGATAGCTTCCGCAGCCTCGACGGTCACTTTGTCTTCTGTGGCGTCCCGGTTTTCGACACCGAGGTCGTAGTATTTAATGTCCAGATCCAAATAAGGAAGTATCAGTTTGTCTTTGATAAATTGCCAGATAATCCGGGTCATCTCGTCCCCGTCCATTTCTACAACGGGATTTGCCACTTTAATTTTTTGCATAGTTACAGTCTTGTTATAAAATTTTCAATATCCGCAAAAATACAATTTTTAGCTTGAGTTTGACTCATTTTGTCAGGAAAAATGCCTGATAGATAAACCTGATACTTGTTTTTCCCTGCATCCGAAACAACAGATGCTACACACCGACATTGGGCTAACCAGCTGTCTCCATTTTGCAGAAGATGAGGTTGGACACGGCCTTCTTATCTGTCCAAAGCGATTTTCTCCACTTTGATCCTTTCGTTGAGAAACAAGGACGAAGTTTCTTCAAACCGTTCGGGGGATTCAGTCGTGAGGTAATTTGTGCCTCCTCCTTTCGTGCAAACCGCATCCATTTCGGGGTGTCGCCCAAGATAGTCTTGCAGGCTTTTCGCAATGTAGGCTCCTTGCGATATTATTTGGAGATGCTCGGGGAGGTATTTGCGGATTTTGTTGTACAGCAAGGGGTAATGAGTACAACCCAAGATAATGGTATCAATTTCAGGATCTTTCTGAAGCAGGGATTCAATGTTCTCCTGGATGAAGAAATCAGCCCCATCGCTGTTGGCCTTGCCGTTTTCGACCAATGGTACCCACATGGGGCAAGCCTCTCCCACGACCTGGATGTCGGGGAAAAGCTTGTTTATTTCGAGAAGATAAGATTCCGACTGGATGGTGCCCAAGGTACCGAAAATGCCGACATGGCGGGTCTGAGTCAAATCACCGACTATTTCAGCCGTTGGACGGATAATGCCCAATACCCGTTTTTGCGGGGCAATTTTAGGTAAATCCACTTGCTGGATGGTCCGCAGCGCTTTCGCTGATGCCGTGTTACATGCCAAGATCACGAGGTTGCAGCCTTTCTCAAACAGGGCAAACACCGCCTGGCGGGTGAATTCATAAATCACATCGAACGACCGCGAGCCGTAAGGCGCACGGGAATTATCCCCAAGATACAGATAATCATATTGGGGCATCAGCTGCTTGATTTCAGACAAAATGGTGAGGCCGCCGTATCCGGAATCGAAAAGGCCGATTGGCCCCGGCGCAAGCGGTTGTTCCGAGAATGTATGTCCTGAATGATTTGCCATCAGAGATTCGCCAAGAGCAATTGAGGGTAATTATTTGTGGGAGGTGATCTTTTTTTTCACCAAGTCGTTGAGATTAATGGCATTTGGAGTCAAGAAAACAACCGACGGAGAAGCCGTGTCGTAAATGCAGGTAATGTTGTTTTCCAAGCCGACTTCCTTAATTGCCTTCTTGAGAGTTTCGCGAAGAGGCTCCAGTAGCTGCCTTTCATGAGTTTCCACATCCGACTGCGCTACTTTGATGAAATTGTTGATGTTTTTTTCCAATTCCGTCAATTCTTGCATACGGCGCAATTTGATATTTTCGCCCATCGAGTTCTGGAAGGTGATGAAGTCGGAATATTTCTTGTTGTAGTCGTTCTGCATCAGGGCCAGTTCGTCTTTGTATTTCTTGTTCAAATCCTCCAAGGCGGCTGAAGCTTCCTTTTTTTCGGGCAGAGATTCCAAAAGTTCGGTAGTGTTCACATAGCCTATTTTCAATTGCTGGGTGTCTTGGGCCTGCAGTTTTGTGGCTGGCAGTATGGCAAGCATACATAAGAGTGAGATAAAAGCTATTCTTTTCATAACCTGCTAAAATTAAACTGTTTAACTCAAATGATAAGAATTTCGACCAAGCAAGGAGATTGGCCGTTTTATATGGAAAGTCACAAAGGCACACTGTTAATTATATATTAATTAAGCCTTGTGCCTTGGTGACTTTTTTGTGGCAGTACTGAATACAAGCCCTTGTTTTAGAGCGTTTTCTTCACTTCTGTCTGTTCAAATGCTTCGATGATGTCGCCCACCTTGATGTCGTTGTAGTTGTTGATATTCAACCCACATTCGTATCCGAAGGCTACTTCCTTCACATCGTCCTTGTATCGTTTCAGCGAACCAAGATCCCCCGAATAGATCACGATGCCATCGCGGATGAGACGTATCTTGTTGTTGCGTTTGATTTTTCCTTCTTTGACCATACAGCCGGCAACAGTACCCACCTTGGTGATTTTGAACACCTCGCGGACTTCGACATTGGCGGTAATTTCTTCCTTTATTTCAGGCGACAACATACCTTCCATGGCGGCTTTCACCTCGTCGATCGCGTCGTAGATGATGGAATACAGACGGACATCCACTCCTTCTTTTTCGGCGATGCGGCGTGCGGCCTGCGACGGACGCACCTGGAATCCTACCAAGATAGCATCGGATGCGGCGGCCAAGGTAATATCCGATTCGGAGATCTGCCCCACGGCTTTGTGGATCACATTCACCTGAATTTCTTCGGTTGACAAGCGGATCAAGGAGTCGGAAAGAGCTTCCACAGATCCGTCCACGTCTCCCTTGACGATGACATTGAGCTGCTGGAAGTTTCCGATGGCGATACGGCGTCCAATATCGTCCAACGTAAGCAACTTCTGGGTCCGGAGACCTTGTTCACGCTGCAATTGTTCCCGTTTGTTCGCAATTTCGCGGGCTTCCTGTTCTGTTTCCAGCACATGGAATTTGTCACCGGCTTGTGGTGCACCGTTCAAACCGAGGATGAGTGCAGGGGCCGACGGCGCTGCTTGGTCGATGCGCACGTTACGCTCGTTGAACATGGCTTTCACACGACCGAAATAAGTTCCGGCAAGCACGATGTCTCCTTGTTTCAAGGTCCCGTTTTCGACAAGAATTGTGGAGACATATCCCCTTCCTT
>MKRS01000601.1 GCA_001897035.1 Bacteroidales bacterium 45-6 | reverse complement strand
ATTTGTTTTTTGGCAGCACGATGTCATCATTCCCGTTTTAAAACATTCCATGGCTGTAAATGCAGCAAGGCTTTTGTACTTTTTGCCCGGCACAAAATCCTTATCTACAAGCTGTATTTTCTTTTCACCATTGAGCTCCTGCTGCTTTACGTGAAGAAAATGCAGGTTCAGCCCGTTCATATTGAGATGCGTATCGTTGGTTACCTGCTGCTGGTTGAAACGGGCATATATCCAAAAACCCGCAACAGAAAACCCTGCATCTTCTACTTTTTTCTTTACCAGGTCGAAGTCGGGTTGTATGCCCGGCTTGAAGGTGACGCTGAACAGGTTGTTGTTGATATCAGTTTCAACAGATGCTATAAAAATGATATTCTTTAATGCTGTGCTGATGGACTTGCTGCACATAGAGCAGGTAAGCCCGCCGGCCTGTATCTCTGCTTTTTGTATCTGGCTTTGAGCGGCCAGCGTTATACAAACGGCAGATATAATAAACAATATTTTTTTCATGACAGATTGCTTTTAAGGTGATAATCAATAATACGTTGATGCGATATGTTTTTTGAACGTGGATATTTGTTATTGCAGCAGTAAAGTACAGTGTTGCATGTTACACAATGCCCCGTAGTGAACAGGACGTACAAGAGTGCGACGCAACACGGCCTAATAGCAGCAATGCAGCCGGGCACACTATAAAAATAAGTACGGGCACATTACATGCAGGCCGCTGCAACACAGAAAGCAAATCAAATTCTGAAGACGCAATGAAGGACAGACAACGCCACAGCGCTGCTTCGCGGAGGAGGATTATGAAGAATGCTGCCGGCATCCGGAAGCGCAGCTATAGCAGTATGCGCAAATGCTGCGACAGGCAGTGTTGCCTGGAGACCGGGCAACTTATAGCTGAAGTATGCAACAGCCTGTTGATCATTGCTGAGCTTTATAAGCTGCACATCATCATGGCAGCAGCCGGAATTGTCCATACCGCATTTACCGCAATGGCTCGTAGCGGCAGCATGATAGCTAACCCCCGAGAGCTTACCCATGCAGTAATGCATATTGATAATAATACCGCTTGAAACAGCGAAATATATCAACGACAACGCTATGGTCAACAATTTCTTCATCTGTATATTGCAAAGATAGAAACGAAAAATCATCCCTGCAAGTATAACAATCAATTGGGCGCATTTCAGTTTTTCGC
>MKRS01000600.1 GCA_001897035.1 Bacteroidales bacterium 45-6 | reverse complement strand
CGGGTTCGATTCCTGTCCGGAACGCCAGTAAAATAGGGAGTTCCAAGATGATAAAACTTGGAACTCCCTATTTTTGCCCCAATTGGCTTAAGAAAGGTCAAAAAGGCCTTTCATTTTGTTTACTTCGTCTTTCTGAACCTTTGGTGAAATGTGGAAATATAGGATTGCACAGCAAAGAAAAGGCATATAAAACACCAGGCCGCCCCTTTCGGAGCAGCCTGGTGTTTTGTTTGGGAGATTTAATTGTGTTGTGCAGGAAGTTTACACTCAGAGGAAACTCCAAAAAGAAATATAAACAAGCCTATATCTTCTCCGCAGCTGTTCGAAGGCGTTCCGCAGAATCAACCAATGCTCCACACAGTTACTCACGTTCTTCATCTGAAAATCCCCCTTCACCGCCGCTTCCGTCTATTCCGTTTAACTTGTTGTAGATCCACGAGCTCGATTTCCCGAAGTATCGCTTGGATATTTCCGACCAAGTCACATCGAGCATGATGTCATGCAAGGCAAACTTGATATAAGCCTGTGGCTTACAAATACACTATGATTTTTCACAGTAAACAGAAATATAAGCAATAAAGATAGCCGCTAAAATTTAGGATAAAAGACTTCAGTAGCTCTTCAGCATTGGTTAGGTTAGATTTCGGAACATATAAGATACTCGTCGGCGGTGGTTAAGTTGCTGTTCGGAACAGTTAGGTAAACATTCGGAAGAGGCAGGTAGGCATTCGGTGGTTTGAGTAAGCGTTCGCTATGGAAAGGTCGTGGTTCAGAGGTGGGTAAGTAATGCTTCCATGTTACGAAGCGAGTATTCTGTGCGATTAGATGGTTAGATGGGTGGGAGGAGCTGCTCCCCCACCCCATCCATTTAACTACCTATTTCACCGCCAAGTTCACCTCAAAAGTCAGCGACGTGTTGTAGCTCTCCCACAAATCGTCGTTGATCTTTTTATGCACAGTGACGAACAGCAAAAAGATTCCGGCCCTTGAGGGAGTGAAGCAGAAGACGCCCTCCTTGTCGGCGTGAAGGTTGCTCCCACGCACATTCTCCACATCGTAAAGGTCTTCCACCCGGTGCTTTTCGTAGTGCTCGTTGTCGTGCACCACTACGATGCGGGCATTAGGAACAGGTTTGCCATTCTGAAATACTTGGAAGGATATTTTGTCGTTCACCAATATCCGGTTAGGCGACGACAGGGGGATGATCTCCACGCCGGTGTTCATCCTTCTGGGCTGGTAAGCTGGGTCTCCTTTCGCCAGGTAGGTATCCGCACCACTGAAGTATTGCAGGAATGTTTTCCGTCCTTCCTTCTTTTTCATGTCTTCGGCAAAATAGAGCTTTCCGTCGGTTGTTTCGATGGCGTTATACTTGGGTCCTTTCCTCACTCCCGCATTGATGCGGTAAGTGCCGTCTCCGTTGAGCGTTGGCTCCAAATAGATAGCGGCGGCAGTTTTCGCAAGAGGGATGATGGGAGTTTGTTTGCCGCTGGGATCGGTCATGGAAAACAAAGGGGAATCCATGGCGAAATCTGCCTGAAAAGGAAATTCGGTGAATGCCGATTCGATCTGCAGCCGGTCGTGACGGACATTGAATTGGTTGGGCTTCAGGAAAGGAACATGCGCACTTGCCGACAAGATGAGGCCGCTAAAGATCGATAAACTGATGGTTCTTAAGAAGTTCATAAACGTCTGTTTTGATAGTTAAAAAATTGTTAGACAACTATTGCCATGCGCCAAACGCGACGATGAGTAGTCGTTCGGCACAGAAACATGCTTGATGATTCCAGATTCGATGGATATGGAACAAAAAATCAAGAACAGACGAGGGATACAAACAAAGGAAGGGACGAAAAAGATTCGAAGACCATCCTGCGCCTTTCACCCGAAAGCCCGGATTTGTTGTTGCGCGCGGCAGGTCTTCTGACTCGCTCCCGTTATTGAACGCCTTCCCGAAAATCAGTTATCAGTGACCAGTTATCAGTGAGCAAACGAAGTAGCTAACTGTTGACGGCAAACTGATTACTATAGATTGTATTCAGTGGCAAAAGTGTTGTTCAAAACGTTGTTTCAGATAGGCTGTTAACTGATGACTATTAACTGCTAACTGAAAGTGGAGCATACAGCTACGGGTATAGTTCCCGATTTACACGGGATTCCCTTTTCATTCCGGACAAAGCATTTCGCCCGGAAACCGTTTGCAGTGCAAAGTTAAGGCATTTTTCCTGAATTGCACTTATCCGCAAAATCAAAACGCACTTTTTTGAGCTTTGCGAATTATTACGCATATTTGTGCATTCGCAGGCCTTTAAAAATAGCTTGTCGTATTTTTAAACGCAAAGCATAGCCTTTAGCTATTAGAAAAGGCTAATGGCTAAAAGCTATTGGCTATCAGCTTATACATTTTGCGACAACAAATTATTTTTATTACTTAAAACTTCACAACGATGAGATATTTCATGATCCTATCCTTTCTGCTAATCTGCAACGGGACAATTCCTTGCCAAAACAACAATGCGCAGAAAAAGCTGGAAAGCCATTTTACAAACTACACCATTCCCCTGGCCAAGTTGATGGATTCTTTGAAAGTGAATAAACGGCAAGCGAAAATACATGTGTCGAAGTTGAAGTATGTGTTGTCAATTGACATCGGCTCGAAAACGATCAAAAGCTACCCGATCGTTTTGGGCAGCGATCCTTTCAACGACAAGCTGCGGGAAGGGGATCGATGTACGCCTGAAGGCAAGTTTCGGATAAAAGCAATGTATCCGCACAAGTCGTGGTCGAAATTTATTTGGTTTGATTACCCCAATGCAGATTCGTATAAGAAACACAACCAGGCCAAAAGGAACAAGACAATACCCGAGCATTGCACCATCGGCGGCGATGTGGGAATACACGGGGTGCCCACAGGAGCGGATTATGCCATCGATGCCCGGCAAAATTGGACATGGGGGTGCGTTTCACTAAAAAACAAGGATATCGACGAGATTTATCAATTTGCATATATCGGAATGGAGGTCGAAATAGAGAAATAAATCTGCCGGACGACCGCATCAATCATGCCTGCAAAAACAGGAATCACACTAAAACGTGCAACATGCGTGAAAATCTAACCAAACATATAAAGAAGTTCGTCAAGATCAATGCCGAAGACGAAGCTGAGATTTTAGATTTCTTCGAGCCGGAGACGTTCGCAAAAAAAGCGAACTTAATGTCTCAAAACACGAGATGCAAGAACCACTTCTTTGTGGTGAAGGGCTGCTTGCGAATGTTCTTCGTCAACGAAAAAGGGATGGAACAGACCATCCAGTTTGCCATCGAGAACTGGTGGATAACGGACTATCTGGCATTTGAAAGGCAAGCGCAATCGGAATTTGCAATCCAGGCTATCGAGGCGACAGAAGTACTGAAAATCAGCTATAACGATCAAGAGAAGCTGCTTGACACCTTCCCCCAATTAGAAGGTTATTTCAGGAAAATCTACCAAAGAGCCTATTCCGCCTCGCAACTCCGCACAAAGTATCTTTTGGACTTTTCCCGGGAACAGTTCTACCACCATTTCAACGACCATTATCCCGAGTTCACCCGGCGGATTCCACAACACATGCTGGCTTCCTTCTTGAACATGACTCCTGAATATTTGAGTGAAATCAAAAAAAAATCCCGAACTTAAACCAGTTTAAGATTTATCAGGAGCATTGTCGATACTTTTGTCAAGAACATTAAAACAAGACAAATGAAACAGCGAATCGACATCCAGAAACTGGAACCAAAAGCATACGAAGTATTATATGCAATGGAAAAATATCTGTCAACGATCAACTTAACAGTGCAATTGCGCGAACTTATCAAGATTAGAGTATCGCAAATAAACAAATGCGCATATTGCATTGAAATGCACACCAAAGACGCGCGAAAGGCAGGGGAAACCGAACAACGGATTTATGCCTTGTCGGCTTGGGAAGAAAGTCCGCTTTTTACACCCGAAGAACGGGCTGTTTTGGCTTTGACAGACGAAATAACGAACATATCCGAACATGGAGTAAAAGACTCGACTTTTGAAAACGTTCAAACATATTTCACGGACAACCAAGTAGCGCAAATCATCATCGCGGTCAATCAAATGAACTTTTGGAACAGAATTGCAATTTCAACAAAGATGTTCCACCCTGTCAATTGAAAATCGCCTCCGCCCCTTGTCTCTAAGCAGCAATTTGCCTCGCAATCATTTCCGGCAAGAGGAATGACTAACTTAAAAATACAAAAAAAACAAAACCTTTTTAAGCTCTCAAGCAAGGGTAAAGCCTTGCCTGGGAGTTTTATTATATATAGTGTCTTTGCTTGTCATCAGTCACCGGATGTGTCTCGCAAAGCATGGCATATCAAAAAGACGAAAAGCATGATTTCCCTCCAAAGGCAGTTGCCGATCATCCTTGTTTCACTGTTGTCCATTGCGCCACGGATAGCAAATGCGCAGAATTTATTTTCCGGATATGAGAACCTGTTCACGAATCCACGTTCCTACGTGGCCATGCACACAGTTGCCATGCCCCTCATCGATGGGAATGTGAGCGAAGAGGCTTGGAAAAATGTCCCCTGGACTGATTTTTTCCAGGACATCGAAGGAAACAAGATCAAACCGAGCCCACGCTTGAAAACCCGGGCAAAGATGATGTGGGATGACAACAACCTGTATGTCGCCGCCGAGATGGAAGAACCCGATGTGTGGGCCAACCTCACAGAAAGAGACCAGATCGTTTTCCACGACAACGACTTCGAGATTTTCGTCGATCCCTCCAATTCAACACACAACTATTTTGAAATAGAGATCAATGCCCGGAACACCATTTTCGACCTTTTCCTGCCCAAGCCCTACCGCAATCAGGGAGGTGTCGTCTTCGGCTGGAACGCACCCGGCATGAAACATGCCGTCCGGGTGAATGGTTCGCTCAACCGCCCCGGAGACAAGGATCGGGGATGGACAGCCGAGTTTGCCATTCCGTGGACTGCGATCACCGTGGGCGGAGGAAAACACTTGCCAGCCAACGGCGAAATC
This sequence comes from Bacteroidales bacterium 45-6, assembly GCA_001897035.1. Taxonomy (GTDB): domain Bacteria; phylum Bacteroidota; class Bacteroidia; order Bacteroidales; family Dysgonomonadaceae; genus UBA1309. The sequence goes on along the minus strand of MKRS01000600.1, from coordinate 1,211 downwards.
TGGCGGATCAACTTTTCGCGGGTAGAATGGGATGTGGATAAGATGGGGGGCGCTTACGTGAAGCAAAAAGATGCCTCGGGAAAGGTCAAGCCCGAAAACAACTGGGTGTGGTCGCCACAGGGAGTGATCGACATGCACCGCCCCGAAAGATGGGGATACCTCCAGTTTTACGCGTCGCCTGCCGGAAGCGATGCCCCCACATTTGAACGTCCCTACGCTGAATACCAGCGGGATTATTTGTGGCTGACCTACTACAAGCAGAAAGACTTTCAGAGGATCAACAAGCGGTATGCTTCGACCTTGCAGGAATTGGGCTTGCCATCATCGGTTCCCGTTCGATTCCGAGGGAGCGACCTTAGCAATAAGCTATCGATGGAAGCCACTTCAGACCAATTCCGGGTATCCATCTCGGATGGGGCACTTCCGTCCATTTCGTTGACCGAGGATGGGCTTATCGGGAAATAAGTAATAAGAATGATTTGTTGTCTCAAAATGTGTAAGCTAATAGCTGTCAGCCAATAGCTGTTAGCCATTAGCCTTTTCCAACAGCTATCAGCTAAAGGCTATGCTTTGCGTTTAAAAATACAACAATTTATTTTTGCATTTACTTAAATCGGTATCTTCCCGTTTTAATTTCCTGCATATTTCCGATACATGGCCTCCACCACTTTCAGCTGGCCGTCGGTGAGGTTGCCTGCCGTGAAGAACACAACACCGTTCGCACCATTGTCCATGGCCGATTCGATCCCTTCCTGCAGTGACTTGGGATCGGGCAAGGCTCCCATATAGACACCCGCATGAAGGTCTTTCCTGACCGCCATCGTGGCAAGGCCTTCCTTCACACATTTGCCAATCCAGCCAATCCCTTCGTCGTAGAAATTGTTATATATCATCGGACAGGCCGCATCGATCTTGAAACGTCCCCAATCCTGGCGAACCATCCGCTTGGCCATTTCAGGAGTGGGAAATACGGCAGCCGTCACCATCTTGCCTGTCTTTTTCTTCACCTTCCCACTTATTGAATTTGCAAGGTCCACAATGGCTTGCAGCCTGAAATCAGCCCAATCTTTGCTCGATGCCGGATCACTCATCGTTATTGGGTCTATGCCATTTTTCTTTCTGAAGGCCTCCCTGCATCGGTGGCAATAACAGAAATCGTAATCGGGCATTTCGTAGGTCTGATCCAAGTGATACTTGGGCTGCAAGGACTT
>MKRS01000599.1 GCA_001897035.1 Bacteroidales bacterium 45-6 | reverse complement strand
ATACACTTTTGCAACCAGGAGAGGATAGTTTGCTGCGTCAGAATATGGGTTGAGTTGCACATTCGGACCTCTCTGTGCTGTATCCAAATCACTCGTACACGCTGTGAAATGAAATGCAAGGAACAGCGATAAGCTGATATATAATAGGTTTCTCATCTTAGTAATTTTCATAGGTCTTAAGTATTAAAAATTAACGTTTACTCCAAACAAGAATGTTGTGGGTCTCGGATAGAGATTGTAGTCTATACCGTTAAACACTTCGGGATCTAATCCGTCGTATTTCGTGATGACAATCGGATTCTGGACAGTTGCATAAAATCTCGCCATAACAGATTTGGCAAAGAGATTCCTAACGCTATATCCCAACGTGATGTTGTCTATCTTCAGGAATGAGGCGTTTTGCACATAATAATCCGACAAAGCTTGTTTCGAACGGAAATCAGTGTATAGGGCGGATGTAGGCTTGTTGGACAAGAATAGGTCGTTGGAATACAAAGCTGTCAAGCTCATATTGGCACCGTTGGCCGCTGTTGCGTTGTAAACATAGTTGTTCAAAGAAATACGACCATTGAATCCGAAATCAAAATCCCGATAAGTCCATCTCGAACTGAAACCCATTGTCACGTCTGGGGCAGGTTTCTTATAGAAATATAGATCAGACTCGTCAACTTTGCCATCCATATTCCGGTCCACATACATTCCTTCGATTGGTTTCCCGCTTTGATCGTACACTTGTTGGTAAACATAATAAACAAAAGGAGCGTATCCTTTCATATACCTTTGTGCAAATTCACCACCATCACCTCCCGTTGAGCCAATCGCTTGCCCCTTGTAGCTTGGGTCCTGATCGTTTGTCAATTTCGTGATTTTGCTTTTGTTGTAGGCGATATTGTAGCCTACAGTCCATTCAAAGTCTCTTGTCGCAATTGGACGAGCGTTAATAGAAAACTCAACACCCCGATTGGTCAATGAACCAATGTTCTGAGGCAATTTTTCGGATGGAGAAGTACCCGCAACTGTAGGGGCTTCGGCGTTCAATAAATCGGTTGTCTTGCGAGAATAGACATCCAAAGCACCATTAACCCTGTTGTTCAGAAACCCGTAATCAAGTCCGGCATTCCAAGTCGTGGTGGTTTCCCATTTCAAGTCGGGATTGTAGCCGTTGGGCTTCATCAAATTTACCCATCTAACAGAGCCGTCCTGGTTATATCCCATTGGATAATAGGCCTTTCCACTGCCGCTTATGTATGCAGGTTTTGCTGGGTATAAATAATCATCCCCAAAATCTTGTTGTCCTGTTTTACCCCAGCCAAGACGTAGTTTCAAGTCATTCATGGCGGTGATATTCTTGAACAAGGCTTCTTCTTTCAATTTCCAAGCTAATGCGGCTGCTGGAAATATCCCCCACCTGTTGTTTTCTGTGAAACGAGAACTTCCATCCTTACGAAGGGTGAAGGTCAGCAAATATTTGTCGTTGAGCGTGTAATTGAAACGCCCAAAATAGGACAACAAATAGTATTCTTTGAACGAGTAATTGTCACTTGTATTGATCTGTCCGAGTTTAGTGTAGCTGTCTTCTTTTGAAAGATACCAAGAGTCGTCATCACTGGTTTTGCGGTAATGCTGCCAGGAATAACCACCCATCACATCAAACTTACTCTTAATAGAGGGTACTTCTTTTAAATATTGGGCATAAAATTCCAATAACTGGTTGTTCTTGAAATTGTTGAATTCTTTAATAGAACCACTCTGCGAATTGTTTTCGCTATACCCATTCGGGTTGAATGGACTTTTGTAATCGGTGCCATTCGTAGTGGCGATGTCCAAGCCTAAATTCAGATTGAAATGGAGGTCAGGCAAGAAATGGGCTTTGTAGTCTGCCTGCACGTTTCCGATGAAGTTGCGGACATAAGCGTGGTTGTCCTGCATCATCAGTGTGGCAACCGGGTTTTTTGTCGCGATGGATGCGTACTTTCCGCTGTTGTCAGTCCATGTGAAATAGCCACCCCAGATGCTGTTCGGATCGGTCACATTTTGTGTGGGGTCAAATGCCACTGCGGCACCCACGGCGCCTGTTTCTGCAAAACGTGTTCTCGACCACATGCCTTTGCCGTTGATGTTCAATTTCAAGTAGTCATTAAGCAAGGAAGGCGTCAGCGAAATGCTTGCCGTGGCGCGATCCATAGTCGAGGTTTTCAAAATGCCATTTTGTTTGGTATAGCCAACCGATGTACGGAAAGGCGTTTTCGATCCGAGTGCACCGTAGATACTTACGTTGTGGTCGGTGCCGAATGCCGACTTGAATATTTCGTCCTGCCATTCGGTGTTGGCTGTGCCCAATTTTCCCAAAACCACTGCTTCACGGCTATCGCCTTTGAAGCGATCTGTGATATAAGCCCTGTATTCGTCTCCAGTGAGTACATCTACACTGTTTCTTCTAGAACTTACAGATGCATTTCCGTTGTAAGTCACTTTCAGTTTGCTTTTTCCGCTTCTATCGATAGTTCCTTTCTTTGTGGTGATTAGGATCACACCATTCGATGCCCGCGAACCATAAATAGCTGTGGCAGAAGCATCTTTTAAAACGGTGAAAGTTTCGATATCGGAAGGATTAATCGTGCTCAAGAAGTTGGATGACCCGGCAAGATCGTTACTGATAATAACCCCGTCAATAATCACCAACGGGTCATTGGATGCACTAAGTGATGATCCTCCACGAATACGGATGGTGGCGCCATCGCCCGGGCGGCCGCCACTGGAGGTGACATTCACACCGGCAATTTTTCCACTCAGCAAATCTTGGGCTGTGGTGGCAAGTCCTTTATTTTTTTCATCGATTTTGATAGCTGTCAGCGAACCCGTCGCATCGTTTTTCTTCACGGTGCCGTAGCCGATCACCACCACTTCGTTCAGCACTTCCTGGTTGTCTTTTAGGGTGATGTTCCACACGGATTGAGTTCCGACATTGATTTCTTGGCTCAAGTAGCCCACATAAGAGATTTGGATCGTGCTGTTGGCGGGAACAGACAGCGAAAAGTTGCCGTTCATGTCGGAGGCTGTGCCGTTGGTGGTTCCCTTTTGGACGATGGTGGCCCCGATGACAGGCTCGCCGGTAGGATCCTTTACATTTCCTTGGATTGTCAAGTTTTTTTGCGCGAAGAGGCTCATCGAAGTGAATATCCCGGCCAATAACAGCAACAGGGAGAGATGGCTGCGCAAGTTGATTACAGTAATTTTTCTGTTCATAACTCCATTTAGTATTAGTTCAAGATTAAAACCAAAAGAAAGAAACGCAGAAGAACTCCGCCGCAGGGGGCGAATGTCTTTATGAGTTTTTCACCGATTCATTCATGAAACAAAGTTACAGATCCGAAACGCGAAAGAGATGATATGGTAAGTGGATAAAGTAAGTTCTTGTTGATGTTTTTATTTGTTTAATATTCTGATATATAATATTTTGTTTTTCTGCGTGAGATCAAAAAAAGTAAGTTGTTATAGTTCCCTTAGGAGACAATTACTTTCTTATTTGCCCGATTTTCGCCACCTGATGAGTGAAGTCTTCTTTGGCGGCTTTGGCTTTTGCACGCACCTTGAGTCGATAGTTGTACACGGTTTGTGGCGAATAGTGCAGGAACTCGGCAATCTTGATGCTGTCGTTGATTCCCAAACGTACCAAGGCAAAAATCCGAAGTTCGGGTGTGAGCAAGTCGTTGACCTTGGGCATGATCTGCTCGTCGGGCAATAGCAGGGAATTGAATTCTAGCACAAAGTCAGGATACAGATTCAGGAACACGGAGTCAAAGCTACGGTAGAATTCCTTTAGCTCGTCGGCCACAAATGTCGTCGAACTGGTGAGCTTTTGGAGTTCGTCTATCTGGCCGGCCTTCACTTTGCGGTTCACCTTTTTGCGTAAGTCCTCCATTTTGTCGATATACTCGGAACACATCGTGAACACGTAGCCGATGTATTCTTCCTTCACATGGTTGCTTTCCGAGAGTTTATTGTTGGTTGCCGTCAGGTCGTTGTTGATGCTTTGCAATTCCTTGTTGATCTCCTTGAGTGCACGCCGGGCTTTGGCCAAAGCCAGAAGCCGGTTGTAGGTGAAGATGAAAAAGCCCAAAATGGTGAGCGACAGAATGGAAATCAGGATGATCCCAATTCGCAGGTTTCGTTTCTCATGCTTGTTTTTCAGGTCGTAGGCACTGTTTATGATGGGTAGCATGTGAGAAATCTCGTATGTGCGGAAACGGGCATTGCAGAAAATGGCGTCTTCCATGCACCGTTTGGTGTATCGGTAAGCCCGGTCGATGTCTCCTTCCTCGTAGAGCAGCACCGCCAGCTTGCGCAGGGAAATATACTCTTTCACTCCATTTTCGATGTCGTCGATAGCCGAAATAATCAAGTATTTCTTCTCCATTTCGTTGTCTCCCAAGTATTCATAAGCATCGGCAAGAGCAGATGCGGAAAGTGCCTTGGAATGCTTAAAGGAAAATCTCCTGTATGCTTGTTCTGCCCAATACAAAGCTTCCTTGTATTTTCCAAATTCCACGAGCTGGGAACTTTTTACCAAATAATATCCAAAATTATCCTTGGGCAATATCGACAAGATGGAGTCTTTGTATTGCAAGATCATCTTGGAAAATCCTTTCCTTTCACTGTCGGTGAGGGCAAATTCTTTCATCAGCAAATAAGAAGAATGATAGAGATGAAAGATATATGTTTTCAGATCGCGGTCAACCACATTTTGTCTTTGACGCTGTATCGTATCCAAGGCATTTTTATACATGCCAGTAATCATCATCACTTCGGCATAATTTAGATTCGCAGATGCTATGTCTTTTTGGTTATTCAAAAGCAAAGCCTCTTGTTTACGCCTGATGGAGATGCTTACAGCCGAATCCATCTGGTAGTTTTTATAGATGTCGAACAGTCCTCCGTATTGGTCAAAGCGGGATTTATGGTCTGTCGTTTTTGCGAGATTGCTTTTCAAGTGCATGATATATGCTTCCTTCTTGGTGTCCAATACAGGATAGGTGTTGAGTGCACCGTCGAGGACACTCAGCAAAGAGTCTATTTGCGCTTTCGATGTCGTGTCTGCCTGCACGTTGTGGGCCGCACTAAGTAGAAAAAGGAAAAGCAGGGATCTTTTCATTTCGTTCGAGTAAAGGTTACTCAACAAAGTTAAGACTTTTTTTATTGAAAAGTCTTAATTGCGAATGCAAACAAGTGGAATAAGATAAATTCATCGCTTTTTATATGTAGTTTTCATGGATCGCAATGGATCGACATCTTGAAGAAAGCATATTTTAGACAAACATGGGCATTTTTATAATTGCCTAAACAGTTAAAATTATCTAATTGTGCTTTTGTGTCCTGTGTAAGGCTATTTTTTAATAACGTATATAAAATAAGAGTTATTGAAAAAAGAACTAATGAAAGTGCATGGCCTTATTGTATTAAAATAATCAAACGGTTTTCTCTTGTGCGTTCATTTTCAATATAAGTGTCTTACCTTTGTGTGTCATTCCTATTTGGAAAATTCAAGATTTGTTTCCTTCATAATCTAACATGCAGCTCACAAACCGATCTTCAGCCAGCTTTATACAGTTGTTTTGGAGGGGATTTTGATGAGTAAATTGTGTTCGACAAAACAAATTAGCCAGATGGAACAAATGCTGAGAGATCGGTAGGAAATAGGTAATGTCTTTGTCTTGGGAAGGCTTGTCTCCTTCTGATAAAATGAGGGGACAGCAGGATTCCGGAAGATGCGACGAAAAACCGGGATCAAATTCTATAATAGGTAAATAGAGGTCAAAAGAATGTAGAGTTTATCAAATGACAAGTGAAATGGTACTTTGCTAAGAATTTAGACGGTTTGTTTTTGTGGAGGGAATCAAGAAGTATAAATTAACATCAAACTTAATCAAAGAACTTCTCGTTATGGAGAAAAATGAAATGCAAAATCAGGAAGGGTGCCTCGATTGTGGATCGCCGAGGGCAACGAGAGTGGGTCTGCGTCTTGCGCAGACGGAGGGGCCAATTGGAGAGAGACCGCCGTATGTCCCGCCCAAAATCGGAGTATCCCGAGTGCTGTTGGAGGGGAGTATATGTGCTGGCTCGGCTCAAATCAATAGCGATACTTCTGTACAGCAGTCGTGGAACACGGACAACACGGATAATCGCGACATTACATGGTAAATAGCTCTAAACACAAATTTTTAATAGCAATGAATTCGACGAATACAAAAAAAACATTCTATATGTTGATGCT
>MKRS01000598.1 GCA_001897035.1 Bacteroidales bacterium 45-6 | reverse complement strand
AGGCCTTCGCTCGTGATTTGTTTCGCTGAATTTTTGTCGGCATGGTAATGCACGACCGCTCCATTCGCTTGGAATCCTGCGATAGTACCGAAACTTTCGCCCACAAACCCTTCCTGCTGGCTGCGGAATTCAACCAATTTTTCGGAAATCAGGTGTTCGTCCACAATTCCTGTTGGAACGGCCTTTTCCAACCAGCGGAAAAAGCGAACGAGTGCTACTCCGTCCTTTACCAATGCCCGGCGGAAACCTTCTATTTCGGTCTTATTCTTTTGTGCCTTGAGCAAATCGGCAGGCGATACGGAGTCGATTGTCCGATTCTTTGCAGCCGCTTTTTCCCAAAGGGTATAGGATGTTTTGTCGGATTGCAAGCAGATCGTCTCCCCTTCGAGCGAATCCACATAGCTGAAAAACTTGTCGTAATGAGCCAGCACAATGCCTTCTTTCTGCAAGTGGGTTGCAACATCCGGGTTCACCTTCTTCGGGTCGATAAACAGCACCGTTTGCTTGGGCGAAATGTGCGCGTAAGCCACAAACACGGGGTTGTATTCCACGTCGCTGCCCCGCAAGTTAAAAATCCACGCAATTGTGTCCAACGACGACACAATCATGCCATTCGCTCCCAACTCGGCGAGTTTGGCACGAATGCTCGCAATTTTTTCGGATGGAGCGATTCCTGCAAACTCAATGGGTAGCTCATACACCGGAGCTTGAGGTATCTGCGGCCGATTCTCCCAAATCTCGTCGAATGGATCAAGCTCGGTATTCAACTGCAATTCTTTCTGGGCGAAAGTTTGCAGTAAGGCGTTCGCCTCTTTTGCCGAATACACTTTGCCATCCACGCCAACGGTTTCTCCCGGGTTCAGGTTTTCGGAAAGCCATTGGGCGATGGAAGGTGTTCCAGGAATCCGTTCTTTGAACAATTGGATGTCAGTCCCCTTCAATTCTTCGTTGGCTTGCAGGAAGTAGCGTGAGTCGGTCCACAGGCCCGCAGCGTGCAGGGTGACAACTACTGTCCCGGCCGAGCCGGTGAATCCGCTGATCCACTCGCGGGATTTCCACCTGTCGGCAGGATATTCGCTGAGATGGGGATCCAAACTTGGAATGATGAAGGCGTGGAGACCCTGCGCAATAAGGTGTTTTCTTAAAGCGGAAATTCTATTTTTTATTGTTTCAGACATAATCGTGGTTTCGTTTATTCGATCCTTTGGATACTTACTCGTGCATCTGGCAGGTGCCGTCGAACAGCGCCCCGGGTTCGATCTCGATCGATTTTGTGGAGATGTTTCCCTTGAAGCGGGAGTTGGCCCGGAGAATGATTTTCTCTTGGCAAACCACGTCTCCTGTAATTTGCCCGAGCGAGTCGAGATTGGAACAGCGGATATTTCCTTCAATCACCGCCCTGTCGCCGATGACAATCTTTTTTTCGCTATGGATGTCGCCCTTGATGCTGCCGTCGAAACGTATGTCGTCTTGGGTGACAATATTGCCTGTTATTTCGGTGTTTAAAGACAGAGCGTTGTGGACTTCCCCAACATCAGTCCGTTTTTTTGTCTTGTTAAGCATGTTCATTCGGTCAAATAAATACAGGAAACAAATGTAAATAAAAAAACATAACTTTGCGTATCTTTAATTCCTCCTATTCCGTTATGAAAAGTTATATTAACATTGATAAAGCCGAGTTTTATGCCTACCATGGCGTCATGCCACAGGAGAAGGTGGTGGGGAACACTTTTTGGGTGAGCCTGACGGTAGAGGCCGATGTGTTTGCAGCCGCAGAATCGGACCGGCTGGAGGACACTTTGAGTTACGCTGAGATGTTTGAGGTGGTGAAAGGCGAAATGGCGGTTCCTTCCCAACTGTTGGAACATCTGGCTGCAAGGATTGCGAAGTCCTTGAGGCTAAGGTTTCCCTCAATAACGGGGATAGACATCACCGTGACCAAAAAAAATCCCCCCATTGTAGGGCAGATGGAGGGAGTTGGAGTGCGCCTGGTGTTCGATTAGGTGCCCACAGCTCTTTTTTCCGCATGGCGGAGAAGAATATTCCCCATCGGGATATTCGCTTGGGAGGAAGAATGGCAGCAAAAGCATTCCGTGCCAAAGCTGTGCGCCTATTTAGAAGCTTCGTTTCCCTTCGGATGGAAGGGATGGGAGGCTTTGTTTACCGAGTTGCATTTCCATGCACGAGGTTGCTGCGTCTCTCAAGTTTCTTAAGCGGGCCCCGGCGTTCATGCAATATCCATAAGGAAGGCAACGATGTTGATAAAAATTGGGTTTGCCCTTTGTAACCGTCGGATACGATTACAAGGCAAACCCAATAGATTCCTGTATATGAAAATGAAAGAGCCGGATTGAGGTTTCTCGACCATTAGCTCAAGAAACTTTCGCACCGCATCCTTTTATTGCTTGATGATCTTACGGATGGAGGATCCCTTGTCGGTGATAGTCTTCACAAAATATGTACCAGGATTGAGCTTGGCAATATTCACCGTCTGGGTGTTCTCCCCGTTTCCCTCTATGGTTTCCACAATTCTGCCCGAGAAATCGCTGATGCTGATGCTGGCGAGGCTTTCTCCACCCTGTGTTTGGAGTGTCACCTTTTCTTTGGCCGGGTTGGGATATATCACAAGGTTCTCCCCGGTGGATTGTTGGTTGCCAATGTCAGTTGTAGTAACTCCAAACGAACCATTGCCTGCTATTGCACCAAGATTTGTAAGGTCATTGGTAGCGGCGTTCAATATAGAATAATCAAACTGTGCATCTAAAACTTTTCCCAAATTATCATTAGCAGTAGTTGTAAACTCAATAGGACCATTCCACGATAATGGCACATCGAATGTTAGTATTGTGGTAGTAGTATTGGCAGGTATAGATGAAACTAAATTAGTATTTGCCCAACTTATTCCAATATATAGGTAACCGTCATCAACACCACCTAAATCTGATAATAAAAATGTAACAAGTGAATCTCTTCCAGAGGAGCCACTAACATTTGCTCTAAAACCATCATAAAAACCACCGAACGTATTGGTGCTAGGTAAAAAAGAAACGTTCGTAAAATTACGATCACCCTGAAGACTGTTGCCAAGAGCACCATAATTTTGGCCGTATGTAGCTGATGTTAAACCAGTTGCTGAAATTGGAAAGCGAAAACCTAATCTTCCTCCGGTAAACTGCTGAGCTGGAGATGCCAAATCATTAGTAACCTGAAGACTAATTGTTTGCTTGGTGGGATCATTTGCACTCTGTACTGGCGTTGAAAACTTAAACGTGTATGTGGGCCATGTAGTAGCCGACAGGGACACGAAGATTAATAATGACGATAGAATCAGTAATGTTTTTTTCATAATTGTAATTGTTTTTGTTGTTAATACTTGATTGTTGTGTGTTTAATTGATGTTTCAGTACTGTATATGAGACGTAAATAGCTTTGGTTGTGTTATCAGAGGTACAAAATACCTTGTTCTTGTATCAAATATGTGAAGTAGGGTAGTCGAATTATTCTCCTTGCCGCTCAGATCTACATCCAGCAACTGAGATTCGTTAATCGGCTCTCTTGGCATTCCATTTGTTAATATCATACTCCGGCTACAACACAGTAGCCTTCCATTCATTAACTCTCGTTACCAAGCGTGTTTCTTTGCAATCGATCCTGTTAAAGCCTTCCGGCAGTAGATAACAAGTGCATGAGCTAAAAGCTAATCGATAAAATAGTGATGTAATGTGGGAATGTTCTTTTTTCTCATAATGATAAAGTTTGCTTAAGTGATAGATTCATTCTCTGTAATACAAAGATATAATTAATTTGCTTTCTCGCATGCTCTTTCACAATAATTAAGGTTCTGGGTGTATGTAGAAAACAGATTTTTCTACATACATACGACTCGAAAACGGGTCGCACGCTTTTTCGCTCTTTTTCCGTATTTCGACTGCTTACAAAAAACCCTTTCAACATTCCAAACGTTGAAAGGGTTTGGCTAATAGCGGCCTATTTCTTAATCAATTGTTCTGAAATTTTTTCGCCGTTATCCAATGTAATTTGAATGATGTAAACCCCATCTGCCAGATTTTCTATATTTATCTCTTCGTCCGGTTGTGCTTTTCCCGTTTTCACGAAGCTTCCGTTTGCAGATAATATAGTGTATGCAAAACTGCCGGAAGTGTTTTTGTTGTTTTTTATGGCAACAAAACGAGGACTTGGATTGGGATACACTTGAATGAGATTGTTTTTGTCAGAAACATTTTCAATGCCTGAAGGCGCCGAAGAAATATTAAAACCCTTCCACACATCAGCAGCCCGATACGTAGTTTCTGTACCTGTGGGAACATATAGGTTTACATTGGCTGTAGTTACTTTATCAAATACATTTGCATTGATGGAAATAGGCGTTGTCCAGCCAACCGTAACCGATTTTAAACCCTTGCAATTAGCAAAAGCAACTGTTCCAATACTCGTGACCGAGCCGGGAATGGTAACCGAGGTTAAACCACCGCAATCATAAAAGGCCCAATCACCAATACTCGTAACCGAGTTGGGAATGGTCACCGAAGTTAAACCTTTGCAACTGGCAAAAACAGCCTCTGCTAAACTTGTAACCGAGTTCGGAATGGTAACCGAGGTAAGACCGCTGCAACCATCAAAAGCATAAGTTCCAATACTTGTAACCGAGTTCGGTATGCTAATTGAGGGTAAGCTTGTGCACTGATAAAAAGCATAACTACCAATACTTGTAACCGAGCTGGGAATACTAATCGAGGGTAAACTGCTGCAATATTGAAAAGCAACATCCCCGATACTCGTAACCGAGTTGGGAATGGTCACCGAAGTTAAACCTTTGCAACTGGCAAAAACACCATACGCTAAACTTGTAATAGAGTTCGGAATCGTAACCGAGGTAAAACTGCAACCACCAAAAGCAACATTCCCGATACTCGTAACTGAGTTGGGAATCGTAATAGAAGTCAAACCACTGCAACCAGCAAAAGCATTGCTTCCAATACTTGTTACAGCGTTGGGAATGTTCACCGAAGTTAAACCTCTGCAATAGCCAAAAGCGGCTTCTCCAATACTTGTAACAGAGCTGGGAATCGTAGCCGAAGTTATGCTGCCATTTACAAAAGCATTATTGCCAATGCTCGTAACACTAAAAGTACTACAACCATAAGAAACCGTAGCCGGGATGACGATAGCACCCGTAGCAGATGGGTTTTTATCTACTTTTACGGTAGTCTCAGAAGTGATGGCATAATTGATACCACCGGAACTAAAGGTGGGGGATTGAATATTAAAACCACTCCAACCATAAGTAGCAGTTTTATACGTAGCATCCGTTCCTGATGGCACATACAAACAAACACCGGATGTGGTTACATTGGTGAAAATAGTAGCATTAATTGTAAGAGGAGTAGGCCAGCTTACGAAAACCCCAGTTAAACCTCTGCAACCATCAAAAGCATAATCTCCAATACTCGTAACAGAATTGGGAATCGTAACCGCAGTTAAACTGCGACAACCACCAAAAGTCCGATATCCAATGCTCGTAACAGCGTTGGAGATGGTCACCGAAGTTAAACCGCTACAAAGTGAAAAAGCATAATCTCCAATGCTTGTTACGGTGTTGGGAATGGTCACCGAAGTTAAACCAGAGCAGAAGTAAAAAGTATAATCTCCAATGCTTGTAACGGTGTTGGGAATGGTAGCCGAAGTTAAGCCAGAGCAATGGTCAAAAGCAGAGCTACCAATGCTTGTAACGGTGTTGGGAATGGCAATGGAGGTTAAACCACTGCAACCTTTGAAAGCACTACTTCCAATACTCGTGACAGCGTTGGGGATGGTAATGGAGGTTAAACCACTGCAACTTTTAAAAGCACTACTTCCAATACTTGTAACAGAGTTAGGAATGCTAACCGAAGTTAAATACAAGCAATTGTTCAACGCATTATCTCCAATACTCGCAACAGAATAGGTGTTGCCCCCATTGGTTACTTGGGCAGGGATGGTTACCGTACCGGAGTAGGAAGTGTAAGTAGCATCTTTGAAGGTTACCTCCACCTTTCTGTTGGCGGCATCGGTAATGTTATAGTAAATACCGCCTACCGTAAAATCGTAGGCTTTGGCTGTAGTGCTTGCAAGCAAGGCTACCATCGTAAAAAATAAAATTCTTGTTTTCATTTTTGTTTGTTTTTAATTTATAATAGTGTGAGTCCGGTGTAAATAACTCAACTTGGACTTTATTCGATATTTATTTCAATGTGTTGGTTATCATCTTCTT
>MKRS01000597.1 GCA_001897035.1 Bacteroidales bacterium 45-6 | reverse complement strand
GTTGTTGGCAAAATCTCGTGGAGTCCCGTTCCCGGCTTAGTTTATATCGATGTTCCCAAATCGCAGGACGACAAATACGTCACTGTGGTGAAGGTGAAACTTGATGGTCCTGTGCGATTGTACCGTGGCAAGGGCGGCTTGTCCGAATAAATCAAAAAGACAAAAAATATTACTCGTAAATTGTGAATAACATGAAGTATGCCCGCTTGGCAACATTGCTCCTCTTTGCTTTTTCCTGCCATTTTGTGTCGGCGCAGGAAAACAACCTGCACCATCAGTCGTCCTCCTACCAATGGCCGTCGGAGCCCGATGTGCGGGCCAAATTAGACAAATGGCAAGACCTGAAATTCGGTATCCTCATCCACTGGGGAATCTATGCCGTGCCCGGCATCATCGAGTCGTGGCAGATTTGTTCCGAACCGTGGATCGAACGCGACAGTACGAGTGTATATGAAGATTACAAAAAATGGTACTGGGGCTTGAGCAAAGATTTCAATCCCACAAAATTCAATCCGGAGCAATGGGCGCAAGCCGCTAAGGATGCCGGAATGCGCTACTTGGTGTTCACGACTAAGCACCACGATGGCTTCAACATGTTTGATACCCGGCAGACCGACTATAAAATTACCAACGGCCCTTTTGGCGTCAATCCAAGGGCGGATGTGGCCAAATATGTTTTTCAGGCTTTTCGGGATCAAGGGTTCATGATCGGAGCCTATTTCTCCAAACCCGATTGGCATTCGCAGGATTTCTGGTGGTCGAAATACGCCACGCCCGACCGCAACGTGAATTACGACATACGTAAGTATCCGTGGAAATGGAGCCGCTTCAAGCAATTCACCTACAACCAAATCAGCGAGTTGATGCACAATTATGGCTCGATAGACCTGCTTTGGCTCGATGGAGGCTGGGTGCGTCCGCTCGAAACTGTGACCGACGAAGTGCGGGCTTGGGGTGCGGCTATTCCGACATGGAGCCAGGAGGTGGATATTCCACGCATAGCCAAGATGGCGCGGGAAGCGCAACCGGGCTTGCTTGTGGTGGATCGTACCGTGGCAGGGCCTTACGAAAACTACCAGACTCCCGAACAGGCGATTCCGGACAAAGCCTTGGATCATCCTTGGGAAAGTTGCATCACCTTGGGCAATGCCTGGGGATGGGTGCCTAACGAGCAGTACAAGTCTCCGACCAAAGTGATCCACAAATTGATAGAAATTGTGGCCAAAGGAGGCAGCTTGCTGCTTGGTGTCGGCCCCCGTGCAGACGGCACGATCGAGCCAGAAGAGGTCGCCTTGTTGAAACAGATAGGCGGCTGGCTGAAAATCAATGGTGACGCTATTTATGGCACCAGGGAATCCGCCGTTTTCAGGGATGGGGAAACTTTTTTCACGCAAAGTAAGGACGGCAAGGTTCATTACGCTTTGGTGCGTCTTCCCGAAGGGGAGAATGTTCCGAAAAAAATTGAATGGCGGGGAAATATCCCGCAAAAAGAGACTAAGATGAAGCTGCTTGCCACCGGAGCTTGCATTTCCTGGAAGCGCATGGGTGACAAGGTGGTGGTGGACATTCCTAACTCCTTCTTGAAGAAAGGAAAATATCCGGCATTGGCATTTTCTTTTTGAGTCATGCCGACGCCAAGAAACAATCAATCGAGATAAGATTATAAAGAGAAACTCGTGAGAGCCTTGTGTTTTTTACTATTTATTTATGTAAGTTAGAATAGAGGAAATGCCCTACACCGTTTAGGGCATGGCCTCTTTTCGAAACATCAAAAAGAAAAGCTCCACATGCTTTTATTCGGAAATGAAGGATGTGGACAACAAATCAACAAATGAATAAAAGGCTTATAACATATTGCTTGTGCCTGATGGCGGGATGTCGACTGACTTTGTTGTCACAGACTGGCAGTGCCTCCGAGCCTGTCCGCTATGTGGGCGGCGAAATAGCCGATCCCACTGTCCACGATGGGAAACTCCGTTGGGCGGTGGGTGTGGATAGCCGCCAAGTGGTGCGGGCCAACAGGACTCACCCCGAAAAAGCGGATGGATTTGGTTGGACATACAACCATGCCCCGAATATTTGTTATTGGAATAATCGTTTTTATGTCGAATACATCAGTGGTGAGGCGGATGAACACGTGGCTCCTGTCCACGACATGCTCTCCACCTCCGACGACGGTCGTCACTGGTCGAAGCCCGAAGTGGTGTTCCCCGTTTATGAAGCTCCTGATGGCGTGAAAATTCCCGAAGGATACACCGGCTACATGATGCACCAGCGGATGGGCTTCTACGTAGCTCCCGATGGCCGCCTGCTGGTTTCGGGATTTTATGGGCACACCGACCACCCTTTTGGCAAAGGAGGAATTGGACGCGTGGTTCGCGAGATATACAAGGATGGGTCTTACGGCCCCATCTATTTTATTCGTTATAGCAGCTACAACCATTGGGACGGAAGCAACACTGCCTATCCTTTTTTCACTCGTTCGAAAGATGCGGGTTTTGTCAAGGCCTGCCAGGACTTGCTTGCCAACAAACTCGTCACCTTGCAGTGGTTGGACGAGGACACCGGAAAAGACGACAATTACTATCCTTTGGGAGCGATGCGCGACAGCTTGGAAGCCACCTGCTTCTACCACCGGAAGGACGGGAAAACCGTTCTTTTGTGGAAAAAATCGATGGCCGCTCTTTCGGACGACAACGGGGCAACGGTTTCCCATCCCGTCAAATCGCCCACACTCATCATGCCGGGTGGCAAAAACTGGGGTCAACGCACTGCGGACGGGCGTTATGCTATGGTCTATAATCCTATTGCGACTCAGGAATACCGCTACCCGCTCATTGCCGTCACTGGCGACGATGGAACGATCTACGACAACATGGTGGTGGTTCAAGGAGAAGTTCCACCCCGCAGGTTTTTCGGTAGGTGGAAAGATTTTGGTCCCAATTACACGCGTGGCATAGTGGAAGGAAATGGAACTCCTCCCGGAAGCGATATGTGGCTCACGTATAGCATGAACAAAGAAGATATTTGGGTGAGCCGTGTGCCTGTCCCTGTGAAATACGGCGTGGATGGTGATGTGCACGATCATTTTAACAATATGAAAGTGGGTGGAGCAATTATCGGCTGGAACGTCTATGCACCAAAATGGGCTTCCGTGGAGGTGGCCGCATTTCCCGATGCAAAGAACAAAAGCTTGGAACTGGCCGATAGCGACCCTTACGACTATGCAAAGGCTGTCCGGATATTTCAGACGGGGACGCATGTTGAATTGAAGTTCAAAATATGCCCCAAGCAAAACGACAGGGGGATAATGAAAATAGAAGTTAACGACCGCTATGGAAACCGCCCAGTGAGGTTGTGGTTCAACGAAAAAGGTTATCTTTATGCCTTGGATGGAAGCGAAGTCAAAAGGTTGCAAAAGTATGAATCTGGACAATGGTACGATGTTGACTTAGAGGTGAATGCTTCGCTGAATGGTTGCTTTTCCTTGTCGGTAAATGGCAAAAAGGTACTCGAAAATGCCCGATTGACCGAGGCGGTGAAGTCGGTGGAGCGTTTCTCGTTCTGCACTGGCGAATACCGCAACAAGCCCGACCGAGGAACGCCCAACCAGCAGCCCGCTCCGCCGCTGCCAGGGGCCGACGAGCCTGCATCCAGGGCAGTTTATTATATCGACAATGTTGACATTATTTCAAAATAATTGAATCATGAAAAATCTTTTGATAATCCTCTCCATAAATCTGTCGCTCCTCGCTTTTTCACAAAAAAACAGTTTGCCGCCTGCTCCTGTCTATCCCGTTCCAACGGATGCCCAGCTGGCTTGGCACGACATGGAGCTGAACGCATTTGTCCATTTCACCACCAACACTTTCACCGATTTGGAATGGGGAATGGGCAATGAAGCGGAATCGGTGTTCAACCCCACCGAGGTAAACACCAAACAGTGGGTTGGCGTATTGAAAAAAGCCGGGTTCAAAGGGATTATCCTCACCTGCAAACACCACGACGGATTTTGCCTCTGGCCTACAAAATACACCGAACATTCGATCAAGAACAGCCCTTATAAGAACGGAAAAGGAGACATAGTGAGGGAACTATCGGATCAATGCAAGGTGCAGGGCGTGAAATTCGGGGTGTATCTGTCACCTTGGGACAGAAACCGTGCCGACTATGGTCAGTCGTCGTACATCGACTATTACCGGAACCAATTGAAGGAACTGTTTACGAACTATGGACCGATCTTCGAAATGTGGTTTGACGGGGCAAATGGGGGAACCGGATATTACGGCGGAGCCAACGAGAAGCGCAGCGTGGACAAGCAGACTTACTATGAGTGGCCTAAAACGCTCGACTTGGTGCGGAGCATACAGCCCAATGTCATCTTCTTCAGTGATGCCGGCCCCGGTGTGCGTTGGTGTGGCAACGAGGAGGGACGTGTCAGCAAGACCAATTGGAACACGATAGATTCCGATACCCTCTTTGCCGGCAAGGCGGGCGTTGAAGAATTGTTGGGGACAGGATCCGAGAACGGAACCCACTGGGTGCCTGCCGAATCGGACGTTTCCATTCGTCCGGGATGGTTCTACCACGCCAAAGAAGACAACTTGGTGAAAACTCCGGAGCAACTCTTCGCCATCTATCTCAACACCGTGGGACGGGGATCGCTCATGCTGCTGAATGTTCCTCCCGACAGAAGGGGGCTTTTCCACGAAAACGATGTGAAAGCTTTGGAGGGATTCCGTGCCTTGCTCGACAAGGAGTTCAAATTCGATTACGCCCGGCTTGCCAAGGTAAAAGCGTCTTCCGTGAGGGGAAATTCCCCGCTCTATTCGGCATCCAATCTTATTGACGGCAAGCCCGGAAATTATTGGGCAACCAACGACGGCGAAAAGTCGGCCAGCATCGAACTGACTTGGAAAAAAAATATTCCGATCAACTACATTGTCCTTCAGGAATACATAAAACTGGGCCAGCGTGTGAAGGCTTTCAACGTGGAAGCCTTCGAAAACGGGCAATGGAAAAAGATGGCCGAGGAGACAACCATCGGCCACAAGCGGATCCTGAAGATAGAACCCATCAAAGCCCGCAAAATCAGGATAAATATTACCGCTTCGAAGGCTTGCCCGGTCATCTCCTCTCTGGCGGTCTATTGAGCAACTTATAAATACGACGATGAAAAAAATAGCACTATTGGCACTCCTGATCCTGCTTGGAGTTAATCCGGGATTTGCCCAAAAGAAGCCTCACACATTTCAAATAGCTGGCGGCCAATTCCTCTACGACGGCAAGCCGGTGCAGATCCATTCCGGCGAGATGCACTATCCCCGCGTGCCAAAGGAATACTGGCGTCACCGCATGAGGATGATGAAGGCCATGGGTCTCAATACCGTAGCCACCTACGTTTTCTGGAACTACCACAACACGGCTCCGGGAGTTTGGGATTTCAAGACGGGCAACAGGAACTTGGGCGAATACATTCGCACGGCGCAGGAGGAAGGCTTGTTTGTCATTCTCCGTCCCGGCCCCTACGTGTGTGCCGAGTGGGAGTTCGGGGGCTATCCCTGGTGGCTGCAAAACAACAAGGACTTGCAAATCCGTTCCAACCAGCCGTTCTTGGATTCCTGCAAGGTGTATGTTCATAAAATGGCGGAGCAGGTGCGTGATTTGCAAATTACGCATGGCGGCCCCGTCATCATGGTGCAGGCTGAGAATGAATTTGGATCCTACATGTCGCAACGGACAAATATTTCCCGTGAGAAGCACCGACAGTATTACCTTTCCATCCAAAAGATGCTGAAGGATGCCGGGTTTGACGTGCCGATGTTCACTTCCGACGGCTCGTGGTTGTTCGACAACGGGGCTATTGACGGCATTCTGCCAACAGCCAACGGCGAGGACAACATCGACAACCTGAGAAAAGCGGTGGACAAGCATTATCCGGGCGGCCCCTACATGGTGGCCGAGTTCTATCCCGGATGGCTCGACCATTGGGGTGAGCCTTTCACCCGTATCCAGCCCGAACAAACGGTGAAGCAAGCCGAAAAATATTTGCAAAACAAGGTGAGTTTCAATGTGTATATGGTGCATGGTGGAACCAATTTCGGATTCACCTCGGGAGCCAATTACAATGACGAACACGACATCCAGCCCGACATCACCAGCTACGACTACGACGCACCCATCAGCGAGGCCGGTTGGCCCACGCCCAAATACTTGGCCTTGCGCGAGCTGATGAAAAAATCGGTAAGCTACCCGGTGCCGGATATTCCCGAA
>MKRS01000596.1 GCA_001897035.1 Bacteroidales bacterium 45-6 | reverse complement strand
CCTTACCCAACAGATTTATCCCCGGTACATCTCCATGAAACCCATTGTAACTGTCCGCATGTTGAATTTCAAGGTGTCAGTACTGGGCGAAGTGACTAAGCCAGGAACCTATCAATCTGAAAATGGAGAAATGACTATTTTCGATGCTTTGGCTGCTGCTGGCGATCTGACTATCTATGCTAAAAGAAATAACGTGATGCTGATTCGTACTACGGAATCGGGGAACGTGGTCACCTACCGGGTGAACCTGCAAGATAAAAATTCTGTTGCCAATAAAGATATTTTCTACCTGCAGCAAAGTGATAAACTGTATGTGGAAACCAATAAAGCAAAAGGAAACAACTCTCAGTTTGGGACATTGGAGACTTTTGGGCTGTCGGCCATTTCTCTTGTAGTCTCTGTTGCTGCTTTCATAACTCGTTTTTGAATACTATATGGAACAATCAAATAAAAACGTGCAAGACAACTTGCTGAATAATATCTTTGATTCAGCTTCAAGCTCTTCCACTCCGTCGAAATCTTTCAATGAAATCGTTGCACCCTATGTCCGCAATTGGAAATGGTTTCTTCTTTCCATTCCGATGTGTATGGCCATCGGTTTTTACAAAGTTTTGACAACAGAGAAGCAATTCAAATCGAGTGAAATCATTCTTATTAATCAGAGCAATAACAAAAGTTCTACGGGTTCTTCTTCAGGGTTAAGTTTTGATGACCTTGGGTTGTTGTCTTCTAATATAAATATTGATAATGAGATTGTGACTTTGACTTCTCCTGATTTGATGAGGGAGGTTGTGGATACGTTGAATTTAACAACATGCTATTCTGCCAAGGATGGTTTTCGCAACAAAGAGTTGTTCACAAATACTCCTATTGTCGCTACTTATTCGAAAAGAAATACGGATTTTCCCGGTGAAATTAATTTAACTATTATTAAAAAAGATAATACTTATTTTATTGATGGAGAGTATGCTTTGTCATCCGATAATAAGATAACGATATCCAGCAAAGTATCGTCTCTTCCTGCAACTTTGATGCTACCGGATACTCTCGGTTCTATCTTGTTAAAAGGCACAGGGAAAGGGATAGTTGCAGATACAGAATATCAGCTTAACATATACAATCCCAATAGTGTAGCGCAGGGATTGGTTAGTGCGCTTGCCGTGTCACAAACCAGTAAAACTTCCTCTGCCCTTAAAATGGAAATTG
>MKRS01000595.1 GCA_001897035.1 Bacteroidales bacterium 45-6 | reverse complement strand
CACCAACCCCGCAGATAACCGATATATACATCGCCAACGAGCCGATTCAAGAGTTGGCGAAGCGAGACAGCAAGATCAAGCTTCTCCCTCCTTTCACCCGGAAAATAGAAGTCCCGTATAGCCGTTCTGTTAGGATTGAATTTGCTTCCCTGTCTTTCGAAAACTCCATGTCAAAGTCCTACGCCTATAAATTGAACGGTGTGGACAACGATTGGGTCTATGTGAAAGCCAAAAACAGGTATGCAGTGTATAACAACCTCAAGCACGGCACCTACACATTTCAAGTCAAGACCTACAACGAAGATGGATACACAAATAACAAATGCGCATCCCTGGTGATTGTGATGGAACCCGCTCCTTGGGAGACAATCTGGGCTTACATGGCTTACGCAGCCATTGTGGGAGGTTTGATCTATCTTGTTTTCCGAATTGTAATCAACCGGATGAACTTTAATAAGATTCTGGAGATAGAACACCTGAACCGCATTAATTCAGAAGAAGTTAATCAGGCGAAGTTGCAATTCTTCACCAACATCTCCCATGAGTTGTTTACCCCTATCACAGTCCTTTCTTGTTCGCTCGACGACCTTGCAACTCAGTCTCCAAAAGACCTATCACTGATTCATATCATGCGTATGAACTTAGATCGGTTAATGCGCCTTTTGCAACAGATATTGGAGTTTCGGAAAGCTGAGACGGGCAACCTCAAGCTCAAAGTGTCCCAAGGTAATATCGCCGGGTTTGTAAATGAAATATGTGAGATGAGCTTTGTGCCGTTATTGAAAAACAAACAGTTAAGATTCCATTTCCATGCCGAGCCAGAAGTGATTATCGGTTATTTCGATCCAGACAAATTGGATAAAATCATGTATAACCTTCTGTCGAATGCCTACAAATACAATATTATTGGTGGCGAAATTTCCGTAGACCTGTCTAAGCGGAAGATTGGCGAGTCGGATTATATATTTATTAGGGTTAAAGACACTGGGCAGGGTATTGAACCACAAAAGATAGGTCAACTTTTCAAACGGTTTTATGAAGGCGACTACCGCAAGTTCAAGACCAAAGGCACTGGCATCGGCCTCTCTTTGACAAAAGACTTGGTGAAACTCCACAATGGGACAATTGAGGTTGAAAGTGTGCTTGAAAAAGGGACTGAGTTTACAGTCAAATTGCCTATCAGCGATTCGTCCTATTGCGAAGGTCAAATAGAGCAGAAAAACGAGCCAATGGTATCAATTTCTAAAATAACCAACGGGCATGAAAATAATTGTTACAAAGCGAAAGAAGAGACCAATGGGATAATTGTTTTGATGGTAGAGGACCATAAGGACCTGCTTGTGGTTATGCAAAATATTCTTTCCCGTGATTTCGAAGTGTTTACAGCAGTCGATGGAAAAGAGGCATTGAAAATATTGGAAGAAAATGACATCGACATTGTCGTGACCGATTATGTAATGCCAGAAATGGATGGTATCGAGCTTACCCAGTTCATGAAAAAGGAAGTGAAGTTTTCCCACATTCCAATCATCTTGCTCACAGCTAAACAAAATACGAGCGATAAAGTGATTGGCTTTGAAGCCGGAGCCGATGTGTATATCACCAAGCCCTTTGAAATGGAATCTTTGCTTGCCAACATCAAAAGCCTGGTCAGAAACAGAAGGGATATCTCAGCTTCATTTTCAGGAAAAGACAACATCCGACTATCCCAATTCACTTACAACAGCGTGGATAAGGAATTTCTTGAAAAGGCAATAAATATTGTTGAGGAAAGGATCAAATCCGACGATTTCAATGCTGCTGATTTCTATCAGGCAATGAATATGTCACAACCCACCTTGTATCGGAAAATCAAGTCCATCACCAATTTGTCTCCCAATGAATTTATCCGCAATGTCAGGTTTAAACTGGCTTGCAAACTCCTTGTGGAAAGAAAGTTGACTATCACAGAGGTTGCTTATGAATTAGGTTTTAGCGATTCGCGCTACTTTAGCACTGTATTTAAAAAGGAAATAGGAATGTCCCCATCCGAATACATTAGAATCTATCGAAAAGACTAAAGATTTATTCATTGAATAAAATACAGTTCCTTTCTGAATAATTATTACCAGTACTGATGTTTACATAGCAAGTAGCTTTGTCCTCGCAAAATATATTGAAAAACGATGCTATGAATTGGACGAAATATCGATCGGGCTTAAAAAACACATTTGTTGTGTTTGTATTGCTATGCACCTGCCTGCAATCGCAGGCCAAAACCTCAAAAGTGTTGGCCAAGCAGTTTGCCTTTCCATTGTGGCAGGTTAGGCTCACCAAAAGTCCATTCTATAATGCGATGATGCTCGACAAGCAGTGGCTCTTGTCATTCAATCCAGACCGTTTCTTAAGCGGTTTTCGCTCTGAATCGGGTCTCCTCCCAAAGGCTCCAAAATACGGAGGATGGGAAAGCCAAGGGGTTGCCGGACAAACTTTTGGCCATTATCTATCCGCATTGGCACTGATGTATGCCTCCACCGACGATGAAAAATTGTGCGAAAAGATTAAATATTCTGTAAATGAATTGGCGATGTGCCAGCAAGCATTCGAACTCAATGGTCTTGTCGCCGCTTTTCCAAGGGCAAAAGCTTTATTCTCAGAAATCCAACGTGGAGACATCCGAACAGAAGGTTTTGACCTAAATGGAGGTTGGGTACCACTCTATTCGATGCATAAACTCTTTGCTGGATTAATAGATGTGTATAAATATACAGGAAACAAGCAGGCATATAAAGTATTGTCAAACCTTGCTAAAGGGCTCGATGTTATGCTCTCGAACCTGTCAGACCAGCAAGTTCAGAAGATCTTGATATGTGAACACGGCGGTATCAACGAATCATTGGCTGAAGTATATGCGCTGACCGGTAATGAAAAATATCTGAAGTTGGCCCTACGCCTCAACCATCAATTACTCCTTTCTCCGCTGGTTCGAAAAAAAGACGAACTTGCGGGAAAACATGCAAACACGCAGATTCCTAAAGTCATTGGTTTTATCCGGGAATATGAGCTGAATCAAGCTGATTCATTATACAAGGCTGCCATTTTTTTTTGGAATACGGTTGTTCATAATCATTCTTACGTGATTGGCGGCAATAGCGAGTCGGAGCATTTTGGGCTGCCCGGACACATTTATGACCGGATAAGCGACAAGACGTGTGAAAACTGTAACACGTACAACATGCTTAAGTTGACGAAGCATCTTTACATGTTGGATCCATCGGTCGCAAAACTGGATTTCTACGAAAGAGCATTGTACAATCAAATATTGGCTTCTCAAAATCCTCTTGATGGCATGGTTTGCTATATGTCTCCCTTGGCCGCCGGATCGCATAGGGCCTATTCAACTCCCTTCGACTCGTTTTGGTGCTGTGTTGGTACGGGGCTTGAAAACCACGCCCGATATGGCGAATTCATCTATTCGACCGATGCCGCCAATGGCCTTTATGTCAACCTCTTTATTCCGTCAATCCTCACTTGGAGTAAAAAGAAAATAGAAATTCACCAGGAAACCAGTTTTCCCGAGTCGGACAGTATTATCCTCAAAGTGAAGACAAAAAATCCTCGGGAATTCACTCTTCATCTGCGTTATCCCTCTTGGGCTAAAAATGGCTTTGAAGTCAGGGTGAATGGGCTTAAATATAACCTGAAAGGCGTACCCGGTTCGTTTATTTCTATTACACGAACTTGGTCCGATAAAGATATGGTTAGCTTTAGGTTGCCCATGGGTTTTAGCTCCGAAGCTGCATTAGGCGATGGGCATTTACGGGCATTTTTGTTTGGCCCCATAGTGCTTTCTGCCGATTTTGAGGGCAAAACGCCGGAATCCTATCCAGTGGCTGTGGTGGATGATTTCAACAAAGCCGACTCAGTCGTTGTTCCTACAGATCGGCCATTAGAATTCCGCTGGAGAACTGCGCAGCCCTATGCGGTGAAGATGAAACCCTATTACAAGATGCAGGATGGAAAGATAATGGTTTATTTTGAACACTATTCCCATGCCGATTGGAATTCGCAGAAAGATGCAATTCTATTGAGGCAGAATCATGGGAAATGGGTTCAGGAAAAAACAGTCTCGCATTTTCGTCCTGGAGAAATGCAACCAGAACGAGACCATCATCTTTCTGGTGAGAGAATGGAACTTGGTGAACTGAACGGTCGAAAATTCCGTAAAGCCATTGATGGAGGTTGGTTTTCCTTCGAGATGGATGTTTTGCCTGATGTACGGCAAGATTTAGTTGCAACATTTTGGGGTAATTTGGGTGATGTGTATAAGTTTAATATAGAAGTGGATAATCAGCTAATTTCTAATGTTATCATCCATTGGTGGGGCAGCGATTTTATTGACAAGACATATACCATACCTTTTGCCCTGACTAAAGGAAAACAAAAAGTGAACGTAACATTTAAGGCGATGGATGACCGATCGGTTGCCGGACCTCTGTTCGATTGTAAAATATTAAAAAACTAACAGATCATGAAAACTGCAAATTTAGGATGCGTGATATTTCTTTACTTTTTATTGATAACAGCTCCTGTTTTCTGCCAACAAACTTATCAACCTCGAATGTCGGCAGACCAAGCCAATCGGTGGTATGGAAAGTGGGGATGGCCAAGAGGGTGTAACTTCCAACCAAGTACGGCTATCAACCAACTTGAGATGTGGCAAAAAGGCACTTTCGATCGATTCACTATCGACCGTGAACTTGGATGGGCTTCTGATCTGGGTATGAATTGTATGCGTGTCTATTTGCATCATGCAGCTTGGACACAGGATCGTGATGGGTTTAAGAAAAGAATAAAAAAATACCTCGCTATTGCAAACAGGCATGGTATCTCTACTATTTTTGTCTTTTTTGATGACTGCTGGAATGCCAATTATTCGGTTGGAAAACAACCCGATCCGGTTCCGGGGGTACACAATTCGGGCTGGATACGCGATCCAGGAGATTTACTATTCCGTGATTCCTCTCTCGTTGCTACGCTTGAGTCATACGTGAAAGATATTTTGCTTACGTTCAAAAACGACAAGCGGATTTTATTATGGGATTTATATAACGAGGCCGGAAACAGCGGCTATAAAAACAAAAGCCTTCCTCTTTTGGAACAGGTTTTCAAATGGGGACGCGATGTTCATCCTTCTCAGCCTCTCACTTCCGGCATTTGGAATGGAAGTACCCAGGAAATGAAGGAGTTTATACTCTCTAATTCGGACATCATCACCTACCACAATTACCAAGATTCACTTTCTCATCAAAAAGAAATTGAAGAATTGAAGAAATTCGGTCGTCCTCTCATTTGCACCGAATATATGAACAGGCGTGACAACAGCACATTCCAGACCATCATGCCGATGCTGAAAGCAAACCATATTGGGGCTATAAATTGGGGATTAGTTGCTGGAAAAACAAATACGATTTACGCATGGGATCAACCCGTCAAAAATGGAGCTGAGCCAAAAATTTGGTTTCATGATATTTTACGGAAAGATGGTACTCCTTTTTCTCAAAAAGAAATAGACATTATAAAATCACAGACAAAGGAATGATTACCGCAATATACCAACATTATGCATAAAGGAAATAAAAGCGTTGTATTAAAGACTGTTGAGAAACTTCTAAAAACATACCATGAACACTTTAAAATCAATTTTCCTGACTGGCAGCCTATTGCTTGCCGGCCTATCGCAAGCTATAGTGAAACTTCCATCCATTTTTTCAGACAAAATGGTGCTGCAGCAAAACAAGCCGATCCAGGTTTGGGGTTGGGCTGACAAAGGAGAGACCGTGGAGGTTCGTTTCCTGAACCAAACCCGCAAAGTGAAAGCCGACAAGTCGGGCAACTGGGCTGTCGTTCTCGACTCGCAAACGCATGGCGGTCCTTACTTCCTCGAAGTGAGGGGGAAATCCAACCAATTGTCGCTGCACGAGATCCTTATTGGCGAGGTGTGGCTGTGCTCCGGCCAGTCCAACATGGAATTCACCGTGAAAAATGCGAACAATGCATCGGATGAGATCAGTCGAGCCAATTTCCCGCAAATCCGCTCGTTCAATGTTATCAAAGCGATGGGTTCACAACCCAAAAACGATTTGGATGGCAGTTGGCAAGTCTGCTCACCGCAAACGGTTTCCGAATTTTCGGCAGTAGCCTATTTCTTCGCCCAAAATCTCTACAAAGAGCTCAACATTCCTGTCGGTATTATCAACTCCTCGTGGGGCGGCACCGACATCGAGGCTTGGACCAGCGAACCCACTTTCGATCAATTGTCGGCGCAATTC
>MKRS01000594.1 GCA_001897035.1 Bacteroidales bacterium 45-6 | reverse complement strand
TGCTCATCGCCGGTACGGAATAAAAGTGATCTGTGGATCACTTCTTTGCGGATGTTACCGCTGCATGCTTGTGTAAATGGTCAACAAGCTCCCACCGATATACACGACCCTTCTTGGTGGCCATACATCACGGCAATCAAATATGAAGGTGATAGAACCAGTGATGTGGTGGATGTTTGCTGCCAACTCCCTCAACTTGCCTGCCTCAGGTTATACCACACTGGGGTTGCACTTGAAGAAGTGGTTATTACCCGTTTGACCCAAATACAACGGCTTACTCTCCGATTTCAATCTTCTCCCATGTGGGATTGGTTATCCACCCTCAATTCACTCACACAACTACCAGTTTGAAATTTTTACTGTCTGGCCCTGTTTTAGAACACATGCCGGCTGTAAATCTGCCACTACTACAAACGCTTACACTCCCCGTTAGCTTCATCCCAACCCACAACATCTTCACCCACATGACAAGTTTGACTGACTTGTATTTATTTGGTCCATCGGATGCTTTTGCCGAATACTGGCCGACTACATTGACCAGCCTCACCCTTTCTCCAAGGCCTACCCGTTTGAATGTAACTTCCTCCCAAATAGTGTTAAGCAATCTGGCTCGATTGAATCATCTGGAAACACTCAATGTGTTTGCTTACTTTGCTGAAAAACCCCTAGTCGCCTGTATACCTACACTAACTCACCTGCCTCTGACTCGCTTTCCCTTGGGACACATCCAAATACAAGACGATATCATACGCAGCATTCATCCCCATCGATTCGAATGTCAATCCTTTACAAAGTTCTCCCTCAAACTCGGAGAAATCTCACCAGCCTGCGAAACGCTCTTCCTCGAATTTATGGCGTCACAGACCAACATGAAACAGCTCTTGTTAGAAACATCGAGCAACACAAACTACACCCTCATCCCACAGATCTTGGAGACGATTCGCCATTTCCCGGTCACCGAAGTCTATCATTCGGTGGAAGCCTCCAACGGCGAATTGGGGATGTACATGATCACAGACGGCTCACGCACTCCTTTCCGGGTGCATTTCCGCCGTCCATGCTTCATCTATTATCAGGCTTATCCTGAAATGATTCGTGGCGGATTGCTCTCGGATGCTGTGGCCACCTTGTCGAGCATCAACGTGATAGCAGGCGAACTGGATGCCTAACAGATGCCCTGCTGGGCCAGCAACCGAACGAAGAATAGTGAGAAGAAACTAAAAAAGACATATCTCTAAAGGATCTCTCTTCCGAGAGACTGGGAAAGAATATATGGAAAGAGTAATTATTAAACAATTCACGCAGCAAGTCAACATCACCGACGAAGTGATGGCTCGCATCGGCGAGCTGACGAGTCATTATCCTGAAGGAAAACAAAAGTCGGCTCTTTTGCCTGTCCTGCATCTGGTGCAGGATGCGCACGACAATTGGTTGAGTGTGGACTTGATGGACAAAGTGGCCGAAATCTTGCAAATCAAGCCCATCGAGGTGTATGAAGTAGCCACTTTCTACTCGATGTACAACCTGAAACCGGTCGCCAAATATAAGTTCGAATTTTGCCGCACAGCTTGTTGCAGCATCCGCGGAGCTGAAGACTTGATGGACTACACCTGCTCCAAACTGGGAGTCAAGGAAGGGGAAATCACCCCCGACGGGCTGTTCAGCGTGGCAGGAGTGGAATGCCTGGGCGCATGTGGTTATGCTCCCATGTTGCAGCTGGGCGATTTCTATCACGAGCACATGACCCCCGAAAAGATCGACGAGCTGATCGAAAATTGCAAACAAGGAAAAGTTGAATTCTATTCTGAATAAACGATGGGAAAAAAGATATTAACAGAAAAAATCAATATTCCGGGTATTCGTGAATACGATGTTTATCGTCAGAATGGAGGATACAAGTCGGTTGAAAAAGCGTTGAAGGAAATGACCCCCGAGCAATTGGTGGAGTCGGTGAAAGCTTCCGGGCTGAGAGGCCGTGGAGGTGCGGGATTCCCGGTAGGGATGAAGTGGAGTTTCATCGACAAGAAATCGGGAAAACCTCGTCACTTGTTGGTGAATGCCGACGAATCGGAACCCGGCACCTTCAAAGACCGCTACCTGATGGAATTTATCCCCCACTTGCTCATAGAAGGGGCCATCGTTTCCAGCTTTGCATTAGAAGCGAATTTGTCATACATATACATCCGTGGGGAATACATGTTTGTCTTCAAAATATTGGAGAAGGCAATCAAGGAAGCTTATGCCAACGGATGGCTGGGCAAAAACATCTTGGGGACAGGCTACAACTTGGATTTGTATGTTCATTGCGGAGCAGGCGCATACATTTGCGGGGAAGAAACCGCCCAGATAGAATCGTTGGAGGGAAAACGCGGCAATCCACGTATCAAACCTCCGTTTCCAGCCGTGAGCGGCCTTTGGAACGAACCGACGGTGGTGAACAATGTGGAATCCATCGCATCCATTCCTTGGATCACCCTCAATGGCGGCGAAGAATATGCCAAAATCGGCATCGGCCGTTCCACCGGGACCAAATTGATTTCGGCTTCAGGCCACATCAAGAATCCCGGCGTATATGAGATTGAAATGGGAATGACAGTGGACGAATTCATGAATTCCGACGAATACCTCGGCGGCATGATCGACGACCGCCCTCTGAAAGCCTTGATTCCCGGAGGATCTTCCGTGCAAATTTTGCCACCGCAATATATTTTCAAAACAGCCAACGGCGATGACCGCCTGATGAGCTACGAATCTTGGTCCGATGGAGGTCCTGTCACAGGTTCATCGCTCGGGTCGGGAGGATTCATCGTTTACAACGACACGGCTTGCATTGTGCGCAACACCTGGAACTTGTCGCGGTTCTACCATCACGAAAGCTGCGGACAATGTTCTCCTTGCCGCGAAGGAACTGGATGGATGGAGAAAATCCTCTACCGCATCGAACACGGCCAAGGCACCGAAGAAGACGTTGATTTGCTGTGGGACATCCAAGCCAACATCGAAGGAAACACGATTTGCCCGCTGGGTGACGCTGCTGCTTGGCCTGTGGCCGCTGCTATCCGTCACTTCAGAGAAGAATTTGAATATCACATCCGTTTCCCGGAAAAGATCAAAAACAGAAATCACTTCCGTGAAGAACCGATGGAGAAAGTGCGCCAGTTATTGGTAAAATAGTTTTTTTTGATTGACTGATTAAAAATCATGCGGCGTTCGATACCGCCTAATAGAAAAAAAATAATCGCATGAAAATAACAATAGACGGACATACCATAGAAGTTGAACCGGGGACAACCATTCTCCAGGCAGCCCGTATGATTGGGGGAGCAAGCGTTCCTCCCACCATGTGCTATTATTCGAAGCTAAAGGATTGCGGCGGAAAATGCCGTTGCTGCTTAGTGGAAGTAACCAAGGGTAGCGAGCGCGATCCACGGCCGATGCCAAAACTTCAACCCTCGTGCGTGACAGGTGCGCAGGATGGCATGGAGGTGCTTAGCGGCAATTCCCAAAGGGTGTTGGATGCACGCAAGGCTGTCACCGAATTCTTGTTGATAAACCACCCCTTGGATTGCCCCGTTTGCGACCAGGCAGGTGAGTGCAACTTGCAGGATTTGGCGATGACCAACAAGGATTTCAAATCCCGCTTCAAAGAACAAAAAGTAACCACCCCAAGCGAAGACATAGGCCCTTATATTTCTCTCAACAAGAACCGTTGCATCCTTTGCTACCGTTGTGTGAAATTGGCCGAGCAATTGACTCCAAACCGGGTGCACGGCGTGCTCTACCGTGGCGACCATGCTGAAATTTCGGCATATATCCACAATGCCATCGACAGCGATTTCTCCGGAAACATGATCGATGTGTGTCCCGTGGGTGCATTGACCGACCGGACTTTCCGCTTCCAGTCGCGCGTTTGGTTTACCAAGAAATTCAACGCTCACCGCGATTGCCCTCATTGCAGCGGAAAAGTGGTGCTGTGGACTTTTGGCAACGACGTGCTTCGGGTCACTGCACGGAAAGACGAATTCAGCGAAGTGGAAGAATTCATTTGCAACGAATGCCGTTTCGACCATAAGAAGAAGGAAGACTGGGTGGTGGAAGGACCGCACAAATTCGGCAAGAATTCGGTGCTGAATATCAACAATAATGCGTTGGCTGCGCCCAAAGAAGTGGAGATTCAAACAGAGAAACTCACCTTGGAAGGACGCGATGTTGACCGCAAGAAAATCAGCATGAAAGATGTTCCGATGGCACATCTGGAAGAGAAAAAATAAGATTGCTCCGGCAAAAAATAGGAATAAGATAAAAATAAGATATGGATATTTATTTTATATTAGAAAAGCTCCTTTTGATTGTTGTCGCATTTGCCGTCACAATGTTCTTTGCGCTTTACGAAACCTTGGCAGAACGCAAGGTGGCAGGATTCATGCAAGACCGCTACGGCCCCAACCGGGCAGGTATCTTTGGTCTGTTGCAACCTGTGGCGGATGGCGCCAAGTTGTTTGCTAAAGAAGAATTTATCCCCGACACGCCCAACAAGGTTTTGTTCATTATCGGCCCTGCCATTTCAATGATAGTGTCGCTTCTGGGTACTTCAGTGATTCCCTGGGCAAAGGAATTTCATTTCGGCGACTACGTGTTTATCCCGCAAGTGGCCGACGTGAACATTGCCGTCCTGGTGATTGTGGCGATCCTTTCGATGGGAGTGTATGGGATTGTGATCGGAGGCTGGGCATCCAACAACAAATTTTCGTTGCTTGGAGGGATACGCGCCGGAGCGCAAATGATTTCCTACGAAATTGCGATGGGGCTATCCATCATTGCCTTGGTGATGATGACAGGCACCTTGAGCTTGGCTCAAATAACGGAACAGCAGGCCGGAATGCACTGGAATGTATTCTTTCAGCCATTAACCTTCCTGATTTTCCTGGTGTGCGCTTTCGCTGAATGTAACCGCACCCCGTTCGACTTGGCTGAATGCGAGTCGGAGCTGGTGAATGGCCACCATACGGAATTTTCATCGATGAAAATGGGATTCTACATGTTTTCGGAATACGTGGCGATGTTTTTCTCCTCCCTGTTCATGTCGGTGCTTTTCTTCGGAGGATACAACTATCCGGGCATGGAATGGGTCAGTGCGAACGTCGGAGTGAATATAGCAAACGTTCTGGGAGTCTTGTCCTTGCTTGCCAAGGCAGTTTGTTTCATCTTCTTCTTCATGTGGATCCGTTGGACAATCCCACGTTTTCGCTACGACCAGTTGATGAACTTGGGCTGGAAAATTTTGTTCCCCTTGGCCTTATTCAATATTTTGCTGAATGCAATTTTGATTTTGGTATTTAAGTGGTAATCTGAAAAATGATTCGAAAGAAATGGAAGATTTAAAAAACATATCATTATCCGGACGCAAGAAAGCGGTTTCGAACAAGAAAATGACTTTTTTGGAAAGCATTTACTTGCGGGAGATCGTCCGCGGTTTGGGAATCACCATCAAGCACTTTTTTCAAAAGAAAGTGACCGTGCAATATCCGGAGCAGAAACGTCCGCTGAGTCCTGTCTATCGTGGTCGCCACGTGTTGATGCGCGACGAAGAAGGGCGCGAACGATGCACTGCCTGCGGGATGTGTGCGTTGGCTTGCCCGGCAGAAGCCATCACAATGAAGTCGGCCGAAAGAAAACCGGAAGAAGAACATCTATACCGCGAAGAGAAATATGCTTCGGTATATGAGATCAACATGCTGCGTTGCATCTTCTGCGGGTTGTGCGAAGAAGCTTGCCCCAAGGAAGCGATCTACCTCACCAAATCGCAAGATTTCGTGATGCCCACCACCAGCCGCGAAGCCTTCGTGTATGGGAAGGACAAATTGGTGATTTCGTTGGAAGACGCCAAATCGAAAAAATTTGGCGAAGCTTTTGTGAAATAAGGAGAAAACATTCAAGAAATGATAACAGTTATTTTTTACATCTTATCGGCCATCACGCTTGGCGCTGCTTTGTTGACAGTGTTGAGCCGGAATCCGATTTACAGCGCGATATTCATGATTATCTGCTTTTTTTCGATTGCAGGGCATTACATGTTGTTGAGCGCGCAATTTTTGGCAGTAGTCCACGTCGTTGTCTATACTGGTTCGGTAATGATCTTGCTGCTTTTCACACTCATGTTGTTGAACCTGAAGGAAAAGCACGAGCCTCACAAAGCGATCATCAGCAAAATCACGGCGGTGCTTGCCTCTTGCCTGATGGCTTTCGTGCTGTTCGCCACATTTATGAAGGCGCATCCGGGGATGGAAGAATACAAGGAGACAGGCGTCGATTTCCAATCGG
>MKRS01000593.1 GCA_001897035.1 Bacteroidales bacterium 45-6 | reverse complement strand
GCCGTAGATGGCTTAAGGCAGATTTTGTGGGGATTGTTCAAGAAAGTGGTCATTGCAGACCAATGCGCTGAATACGCAAACCAAATCTTCAACAATTCAGGTCATTATTCGGGAAGCACCCTTGTCTTAGGCGCTATCTTTTTCACGTTCCAGATCTACGGGGATTTTTCG
The DNA here is from genome assembly GCA_001897035.1 of Bacteroidales bacterium 45-6. GTDB lineage: Bacteria > Bacteroidota > Bacteroidia > Bacteroidales > Dysgonomonadaceae > UBA1309. The sequence continues at coordinate 6,155 of MKRS01000593.1, read as the reverse complement.
GGCTATTCCGACATCGCCTTAGGAACAGCCCGGCTCTTCGGCATCGAATTGCTGAGAAATTTTGCCTTTCCCTACTTTTCGAGAGACATCGCTGAATTCTGGAGGCGGTGGCATATTTCGCTATCAAGTTGGTTCAGGGATTACCTCTATATCCCATTTGGAGGAAGTCGCGGCGGCACCTGGATGAAGGTCAGAAATACGTTTGCTATATTTTTAGTGAGTGGTTTTTGGCACGGCGCCAATTGGACTTTCATCGTCTGGGGATTCCTGAACGCTTTATACATCATGCCATCGATCATTTTCAACACCAACAGGAACAACCTCGACATCGTCGCAAAAGGAAACCGACTGCCCAGCTTAAAGGAGTTTTTTTCGATTGTCATCACTTTTAGCTTAACCGTGTTTGCCTGGATTTTCTTTAGAGCGGAGAATATAAGCCACGCAACGCATTATATTTCCAAGATATTTTCCGGCTCACTGTTTACTGTTCCTTATTTCCCGATCAAAGACAAATTCATCCTAATCGTTTTGCTTGCTGTGTTTATGGCGGTTGAGTGGTGGGGCCGGGAGCAACAGTATGCAATCGCCCGTTTGGGAACAATGTGGAGCCGCCCTCTCAGATGGGTGATGTTCTATGCCATCGTTTTGGCAATTTATATTTTCTCTGGCTCGAAACAACAATTCATTTATTTTCAGTTTTAACCCGTGTCATGAAGCATTTCCTGATTAAAATATCGCTTTTCTTCCTGATCCCAACAATCGGAATAATCCTTTGCAGCCTATTCCTCCCCATCGACACACTGGCCTACAGGCCTTGGGAGGGCTTGAGGTATTCAAAAGCACAAACGGATTCTCCTTTTTATCCCAATTCCTTTGTCAGCATGAACTCGGTGGGCGACCTGTGCCATCACACGGAAAACGCCGTCATGAAGCAGGAACAATGGCAAACAGATGAGTTAGGATTCCGGAACAACAAATACATAAAGAATCCCGACATTCTGATTATTGGAGACTCATTCGTGGCCGGAACAGGATTGACGCAAGCCAACACACTTTGCAATCAACTAATAGCCCTTAGCGGCGATACAAAGGTGTACAACATCGCACCGAGTTCAATGTCAGAGTTCGACAATTTGCTTCAAACAGGCAAACTTGGCAAACCCAAGCTACTTGTTTTTTCAATCGTAGAGCGCAATGTTCCGGAAAATATCCAACAACACCATTCCGCTAATTCCAAGCCGGAGAAAATGAAAGACTTTATTTCAAGCAACGCCCTTGAAGTGTGCATGGATAAAATAGCCAAAAGCACGTTACTGAATTGGATCAAAGCCAGGGCCTTGCGCCAAGGAGGCAATGGCATTAGAAGCACCAATCATTCGAACATGTATTTTTTGCAAGGTGCAAAGCAAAGACATAAGAAAGATGACCTGGCAAGCACTACTGCTGCACTGATTTCCTACAAGCAGTACTGCGATTCGCTCGGAGTGAAATTTTTGTTCTTGCCCATTCCCGACAAAGAAACTGTGTACCACGAGCTGGTGCCAATTGTTAGACAATCCGACTACCTGCTTCAATTAGACTCGCTGTTAAGCGTCCGAGGCATTCCGTCCATCAACTGCCTTAAAGTCTATAACGACTATCGGAAAACCGATAGCAGCTTGCTGTACCACTTAGACGACACTCATTGGAATTCGAGGGCAGTGACCATTATCGCAAAAGAGATTGTCAAACAGATGCGGAGGCAGAAGGAACTATCCGGGATTGCGACAGGAAGAGGACGACAACAAACGAACTAAAATACCGTACATAATGCTCGCTATTTCTTTGTCACCAACCTCAGCAGTTCTCCCGCCCAAAGGACGATGGAGGTAGAGACAATGATGATAACCCAGTCGGAAAACGAAATGGGGACTACGCTGAACATCACTCCGCCAAATTGAACGATGACAACCTGTCCGGCCAAGATCACCAAGGCGATCAGCCCGAAGCCCTTGGAAGCGAGACTCTGGAATCCGCGAAACGCGCTCTTGCCCGTGCCGAAGGCCTTCGCATTGAACATGTTCCAAAACTGGAGCAGGACAAAAATGGTGAAAAACAGGGCCAATTCGTAGGGAGAAAGCCCGTTCTCAACATACGTGAAGTTAAAATAGTTGGAGAAGAATGCCGAAAGAGAAAAGTCGGCCAGCGACAGCACCTCTACGTGCTTGAAGTACTGCACCAACCCGAACAACAAAAACACAAAGAACAGTCCCACCCCCAGAATGGTTCTACCCATCGGCCGGGAGATAATGTTGTCGGCATTGTTGCGGGGTTTTTCGCTCATCACCCTGTCGTTAGGAGGCAAGGAGGCCAAGGCAAGGGCAGCAAATGTGTCCATGATGAGGTTCACCCAAAGCATCTGGGTGACTGTGAGCGGCGATTCCGTCCCCAAAAACGAGCCGAGCAAAACAATCAGGCATGCAGCCACATTTATCGTCATTTGGAAGACGATAAACCGCTGTATGTTTCGGTAGAGCGACCGCCCCCACATGACGGCGCGCGTGATGCTCTCAAACGAATTGTCAAGGATGGTGATCGCGCTCGCCTCCTTGGCCACCTGCGTGCCGTCGCCCATCGAAAGCCCCACTTGGGCGGCATTCAGGGCGGGGGCATCGTTGGTGCCGTCGCCTGTGACGGCCACCACCTGTCCCTTTTGCTGCAACAGTTCCACCAAACGTTTCTTGTCCATAGGGCGGGCGCGGGAAATAATCTTCAAATCGAGAACCCGGTTCAGCAATTCCTTGTCGGATAAGGAGGCAAATTCCGATCCCGTTATTTCATTCCAACTTGTGTCCGACTCCGTCCACAAACCGATCTGACGCCCGATTTCGCGGGCAGTGCCTGGCGTGTCTCCGGTCACTATTTTCACATCTATTCCTGCACTCATGCACGATTTTACGGCATCTGGCACATCCATACGAATAGGGTCGGAAATAGCCACAATGCCAACAAAAGTGAGATCGGCATCCACCAACTTACCTTCGGCAATCACTTTCTCATCGTTTTCCAAAATCTGATAAGCAAATCCGAGGGTGCGCATCGCCTGATCCTGATATTCGGCAAGCTTCCGATCAATGAGCGGTTGGTATTCCGATATAGGCTCGAAACCGCTTTCAGTTTCCACCCTTTTGGAAAGTTGAAAGACTATTTCGGGTGCACCTTTTACATAGAGAATCTTTTTATTCAAGCAGCCCGACTCCACCACGGTCGCCATGTACTTTCTTTCTGTGGAAAAGGTCAGCTGCTCCACAACCGGAGAATTTTCACGAAGATCGAGGTAATTGACGTTTTGACCATCCAGCCACAAGAGAAGTGCGGATTCGGTGGGGTTACCGATCGTTTTAATTTTAGACCGGTCTGAAAAATCGAGAAATGCCGTCGAGTTGGCGGCAATTCCTTCGCTAACGATCTTGCTGATCTTATTATCGGATAAGGTTTGACCGGCCAAGGCATAAAAGTCCGACCGATACACCTTCATCTGGTTTTGGGTGAGTGTGCCTGTCTTGTCGGTGCAGATCACCGTGGCGGCACCCATCGTTTCGGTGGCGTGCATTTGGCGGACAAGGTTGTTCGTGGAAAGCATCCGCCTCATGCTCAAGGCCAGGCTCAAGGTCACGCTCATTGGCAAACCTTCCGGCACAGCCACCACGATCACCGTTACTGCTATCATAATGGTGTTCAAGATGAAACCTCCGGCATCCACCCAATCGAAAGAATTGTTACCCATGAAAAAATAAACCAGCCGGGTGACGACAATGAAGCCAGCGATGCTATACCCCACTTTGGTTATCAAGCGGGCAAGCCTGTCGAGCTGCATTTTCAAGGGAGTTTCCACATTGGTGTCCAACTGCGAGCCTTCGTACACTTTTCCGTACTCGGAGGCATCTCCCACCGCCGTCACCTCGTAGATGCCATGCCCGTCCACGACGGTAGTCCCTTTATAAACCGAATCGGACGGATAGGTGGCCTCGCTGTCGAATTCAGCCTCGTTGGTAGTTTTCTTTATAACCGGTTCCCCCGTGAGCGTTGACTCGTTCACCTGAAGAGAAATGGCTTCGATCAGTTGTCCATCGGCCGGGACTTCTTCCCCTGAATTTATCAGGACAATGTCGCCTACCACCACCTCCCGTTTAGGAATCTCGCACACATGACCGTTCCGAATCACTTTCACCGCCGTGTCGTCGGTCACTTGGTTGAGCATTTCGAATTTCTTATTCGCATTCAATTCAAAGAGAAATCCGACAACAGTAGCCAAAGCAACGGCAAGCAAAATGCCGACAGGCTCAAGGAAGACAGTGTAGCCCGAACCTTCCGCCCAGAAATGGTAGCACGAAACCCCAAAAGAGGCCAACAAAGCCACAAGCAGGATGAATATGATGGGGTCTTTGAACTTCTCCAGGAATTGCTTCCATAGGGGATCTTTCGTAGGCGGGGTAAGTATATTCTGGCCATAAGCACTGCGGCTTTCAATAACCTGTTGGTCGGATAATCCGGAAAAGTGTCGTTTGGGTTCCATAATTTATTTCAATGAATAATTACTTCTGGACTGAGGCACGTAAGGCTGAATATTATGTGATAGCAAACAGCCCTTCTTACTTTAACATTCTATTGTGCCCGAACATCTTATCTTTTTGCAATTCATAGAATATCTTAGGGCTTGTTTTCTTAAAGCCTATAAATTTACAAACAAAAAATCCCAAAATCAATTGACTTCGGGATTTTTTCAGATATTCGCGGAAGCGACGAGATTCGAACTCGTGGTACGGTTGCCCGTACGTCAGTTTAGCAAACTGGTGGTTTCAGCCACTCACCCACACTTCCTGACTGGCAGTTTTTGGAACTGCGGTGCAAAGATAAATCTTTCTTTTGATTTAACAAGAAACGGAGGGCATATTTTGGAATAAAAATAATACTTTTGCACCCAATTAGAAACAACAATGGGAACAAACAGTAATAACAAAAAATGGGTGCGGGCAGCACTATTGGGGATTCTCGGATTGGCCTTGGTGGCTTTTTTTATAGCTAAGAGCCTTTTCTTCGGAGGATTCAACATTGAGAAGACAACCTACTTGTATATCGACGACAAAAAAGACTACCAGCAGCTAATCAAAGACTTGGACGACAGCACCCACATCAACGGGTTGTGGCTGTTCAAGTCGCTCTCTTCAAGCCTTGGATATCATAGGAAGATGAAGCCCGGACGCTATGTTGTTCACCCTAACGACGGCATCCTGACCGTGTTCAGGAGGCTTCGGAACGGTTCGCAAACTCCAGTAAAACTGACTTTCAACAACATACGAACTAAAAAGGAACTAATCAACAAAATCGGCCCTCAATTCATGTTCGGCACGAAAGGATTGGACGACTTGCTCAGCGACACAGCTACATATTACGAATCGGGCTTGGACACAAACACAGTGATCTGCCTCTTCATCCCCGACACTTACGAAATGTATTGGAACATCCAGCCAAATGCCTTCCTGAAAAAGATGGAAAAAGCCTACGACCATTTCTGGAACCAAAGCCGCATCGCCAAATTGGCGGAGCTCAAACTTTCGAAGCCCGAAGCGATGACATTGGCCTCCATCGTGGAAGAAGAGTGTCATTTCGCAGACGAATACCCGATGGTGGCAGGACTTTACCTGAACCGTCTCCACAGCGGCCAACCATTGCAGGCCGACCCCACGGTGAAGTTTGCGGTGAACGATTTCACCTTGCGCCGCATCTTGCTCGAACACCTCAAAGTGAATTCGCCATACAACACCTACATTCATCCGGGATTGCCTCCCGGCCCGATCCGGATTCCATCGCCGAAAGCCATAGATGGTGTGCTCAACTACACACACCACGACTATATATATATGTGCGCCAAAGATGATTTCTCGGGCAGACACAATTTCGCAACTTCCTTTTCGGAGCATCGGATGAATGCCCAGAAGTACCAGAAGGCGTTGAATGAGCGAAATATCATGAAGTGAAAGTCGGCATAAGTCATACGAAAGCGGGCTGCTGGAAAATTTGATCTGCCCCCAAAAAGTTGGACGGATTAATACTTAAAAATTTAATTGGACTGAGTTCGGAACATAACCGGACTTAGTCCTTTTAGTTTCTCCTTG
>MKRS01000592.1 GCA_001897035.1 Bacteroidales bacterium 45-6 | reverse complement strand
AAATTGCGTTTTCCAGGGCTGCCCGGCATAGTTGTAGAGGTAAGCCACGTGGTGGCTCGGCTCGTTTCCGTGGGCATATTGGCCAATGAATCCGGAAGCGTTGCTGTTTACTTCACCGTCGTTGCTTTTGAGAGAGAAAAATTGGTCTAACTTACCAGAAAAAGCCTCTTCGCCCCCGGTAAGCCGGATCAAGTCGTTCACATCCTGCGGAACGTACCAGAAATACTGCCAGGCATTTCCTTCGGTGAAAGGATGTCCCCCGTTCGATCCGTATTTCAATGGGTCGAAAGGCTCGATCCATTCGCCCCGGTCGTTTTTCGGTTGAAAAAATTTGGTCTGCGCGTTGAACAAATTCCGGTAATATTTTGAGCGGGCGGTAAACCGTTCGTAATCCGCCTGTTTGCCTAACTTGAGGGCAAGTTGCGCCACACACCAGTCGTCGAAAGCCATTTCGAGAGTGAGCGACACCGACTGGCTCTGGATATTTTCGGGCATGTATTTGTATTTTTCCCAAACTTCGAAAGGCGAATTGAGGTGACTTGTCAGCGAAGAATTTTTCACCGCTTCGTAAGCCTTCGGCACATCGATTCCCGGCAAACCTTTCAACACTGCATCCACCACCACCGGAATGGCGTGGTTGCCGATCATGCAGTAATTATCCTGCCCCCATAGCTGCCACACAGGCAGATAGCCTTCGGTGTCGTACTGGCGGATCATGCTTTTGATAAAATCGACATCCCGTTCGGGCTGAAGCAAGGTATAAAGAGGGTGAACAGCACGGTAGGTGTCCCACAGCGAGAACAGGGAATAATGAACACCGCCGCCACTGTGTGCCACGTTGCTGTTGTTGAATCCCGCCGTCATGTAATCGCCCGAAACATCGGACATGGTATTGGGTTGAATAAAAGCATGATAAAGTGCGGTATAGAATATTTCTTTTTGATTTTCAGTTCCTTCTACCCGAATTTTTTCCAATTCTTTTTCCCACTGGTTTTGTGCGGCAAGTTTCACTTCGTCGAAATCCCAACCTTTTATTTCCTGATCTAAATTTTGTTTTGCATGATCGATACTTGTTGCCGAAATCCCGATTTTTGCAAGCAACGGCTCATTATCAGCGGTATCAAAGTCAAAAACGCCCTTTAGATTCCGGCCATTAAGCACCTTACTCTCACGATAAATAATACCGCCATCGGTCATGATATTCCGGAGAACGGGTTTGGAAAACCGGACATAGAAATATACTTTTCGCAATCTTGCCCATCCGGTTATCGCCCTGTATCCTTCGATGGTATAAGCGTCCACCTGGCGAAGTTGCGAGTTGATAATCTGCGTGTCCCAGCTTCCTTTTTTGCGGGAATGATTCAGGTTAATAATCAGCCTCGCCTGCTTGCCGGCGGGATAGACATACCGGTGGAATCCGGCCCGGGTGGTGGCTGTCAGCTCGGCATTGATATCATAATCGAGCAATTTCACCTGATAATATCCCGGAGAAGCATGTTCCTGCTGGTGCGAGAACCGTGATTGGAAGCGGGTAGGATCGGTTGATGATTCATCGATTTTACCCACAACGGGCATAAACAGAATGTCGAAAAAATCGGCCAATCCCGTGCCGCTGAGGTGCGTATGACTGAAACCCACAATCGAGTTGTCGTTGTAATCGTATCCGGCATTTCTGTCCCAGTCGATTTCCGTGCGGGTGTCGGGACTGAGCTGCACCATTCCGAAAGGCGAAGTCGCTCCCGGATAATTATTTCCCGAAAGACCCGATTCCACTGCGCCGGTGCCGATAAACGGATTGACGTAATCTATCGCTTTCCGGCTTTGCCCATTTGCGGAAAAAACCAGCAACACGGAAACGACAGAAACCGTTATTTTTGTTTTGACATTCATGATCCAACAAGTCATTAGAAAAAGGTATTTGGTTTATTTTCAGTTATACCGATACGTCAAATTCATTTCCTCCCCTTTTTTCAGGCCAAACTCAATGAATCCGTTGTCTTTTTGTTTCAGCATAACGATTTTGCCGTTTTTCTTCAGTTCAGGGATTAAAGTTTCATTCCATCTGATTTTAAAAACCTGATCCGAAGTAGCTTTAATCATAGCAGAAAGAACTTTGCCATCCTTCCATTCCAGATCAGCCTCACCACCGCCTTGCACGCAAAGCCCTTTGAAATGCCCGGTTTTCCAGGCACCGGGCAGCGCCGGCAAAAATTCAATATATCCGTTCTGGCTCTGGATAAGCATCTCGGCTATTCCGGCAGCACCGGCTTCGTTTCCATCGAAAATAAAAATGTCGTATGGAGCTCCCGCAATGCCTTTCGGCGAAATGGTCATCAGGTTTTCGCGGGTGAAATTCCGCTGGAGTTGCACCACACTTTGGTAAGCCTCTTCCGCGTTTTTCAGGCGGGCATTGAAGCAAATCATATTAGCCCGGCTCCACTCGGTGTCTTCCCAATTGGGGTCGGTCAGGCGGCGAACAAGGGTTTGTTTCGCTGCCTTTGCCAAATCGGGGGTTTCATCCAGACTGATCTGGTTGAGCGGATACAAGGCTACTAAGTGACTGGTATGTCTGTGATTGCGATAGGCTTCATCGTAGTCTTCCATCCATTCCTGAACACCACCGTATTTTTTGCTGATCATCAGAGGAGGAAACTTTGCTAAGCGAAGCTGAAGCGAATCGGCAAATTTCTTATCGGTATTCAGAATTTTTGCTGCCTGGATAACGCTCTGAAACAAATCGGCCACCAATACACGATCGACCGTGGGCATCATGGAGAGCGAAATACCTTTGTTTTCGAAACTAAAACCGTTTTCGGGCGAAGTGGAAGGACCTGTCACCCAATAGCCTGTTTTCGGATCGACAGTCATGTAATCCATAAAAAATTCGGCACTCGATTTCAAAACCGGATAAGCATCGTTCCTCAAAAATTCCTTGTCGTGCGTATAGGCGTAGTGTGTCCACAAATGCGACGCCAGCCAGGTGCCTCCCGTAGGGAAAAGTCCCCAGCCCACGTGCCAGCCGGGGGCTGTAAATCCCCAGGCATTCCCCATGGTATGAGCCGTCCAGCCACGCGCGCCGTAAACGTCACGGGCAGTTTTTTTACCATATTCCGACAGGTTTTTCAGAAACCGAAACAAGGGAAGATTGCATTCGCCCAGATTCCCTACATTGGCCAGCCAGTAATTCTGTTCGGTGTTAATGTCCATGTGGTAATCGCAGGTCCAGCCCATGTTGTTGGCCAGGTTGTCGTTCCACACACCCTGCAGGTTAGCCGGAAGCGGAGAATTTTCGCGCGAAGAAGCGATAAGCAGATAACGGGCATACTGGAAAAACAAAGCATCCAGTCCCACATCGTTTTTGCCCTCTTTCACCAGCAACCAGCGCAGATCGGTGGGCAAGTTGTCGTTGTCGGATTTGCCGAAAGACAATTCTACCCGATCGTACAATTTTTTATAATCGGCAATATGGCTGGTTTTCAGGGCATCGAAGTCCTTTGATGCTGCTTTCTGAACAGTTGTCCGACAAATATTTTCATAATCAACTGATTTAAAATTCGTTCTAATATCAATATAGATGTATGCCGAAGTCGCATTTTTCACTTTAAGCTGATGATTTTCTTCACTTACAATGCCATCGTCGGTTTTTACGGTAATATTTCCCAAAAACTTAACCCCGCCATTTTGCGGATTTTCCTCCGCTAAATCTCCCGAAAATTCAAGCACATTCTTATTCAGATTCAATTTTGCCTTTCGCAAAAGATCCAATGAAAGAGAAAAATGAAGGCTTGACGGACGGCTGGCCGTACATTTGATAACCAACACGCCATCGGGATTGCTGCAAAATACTTCGCGCGTGTAATGCACCCCACCTCTGTTGTACGACATGCGGACGATGGCATCTTCCAGATTCAGTTCCCGTTCGTAATCAGTTATTTGCCCACCATCGGGCGAATCAAAATGGAGATTCAGATTTCCAACCGGTAAATGCGTTCCGAACGAATGCGGCTTTCCGGCCATTTCCTGCTGTGCCTGATCGTTTCCTTTAATCAGGTCATTTCGGAAAAATGAAGTTCTGATCTGCTGCAATTTTTCTTTTCCAAACAAAGGATCCTGATCCGGATCTTCCTTGCCGGCCCACAATGTAATTTCGTTCAAAGCAATGGTCTCCTTCTCAATTCCTCCAAAGACCATTGCACCCAAACGACCATTGCCTACGGGCAGAGACTTCATCCATTCGCTGGCAGGCTGGGTGTACCACAACTTCATTGGCTGCCCAGCCTTAGCGACAGAAAAATTTGCCAGCAAACATACCAGCCCAAACAACACACTTCTTTTTATATCCTTAACTATATTCATTTATTTCTCGAATTTTATCAGTTTCACATCCTTGGGGTTAACAATCAAAGTACTATTCAAATCGATCTTCTTTCCACTCCAGAGTTCCTTTGCCAATTTGATTTTAGCGGGATTCACTCCGATTCTTTCAAAAGGAACAGTCATGTGCAATGGTTGATCGGAGTAATTAAACACAGCGTAATAGATATTTCCGGCCTTGTCGGTGCGTACAAACTGGTTTTCAGATTTTTCGCCGCTTCCTTCCACCGGACGAAACGAAACGCCTTGTGCAGCAGCATTTACATCCGGATTGGTAAGAAATTTGCGGGCTTTTTCCTTGCCTTCGTCCGAACCTCCGGCACTGAAATCATCGCCGGTAATGAATAGTCCGGTAATCGCCGCCGAGGTGACACGGGCACGGTTTTCGCCTTCGGTAGCATCGTGGAGTACCACATGGTCAGCATCGTTGAAACGGTACACGCGGTCGATCCACCAACCGTAGGAAACGGCATTGAGTGTATATTCCGTATCCTTGATTTTGTTCCAGGCATCGCAGGCAATGCGTCGCGACTGGGCGTAGTGAGCCGGGAAAATGGGAGAAATGGACAGATTGATAAACATATCGCCGAAATATTTGTCGAGCAGTTTCATACCGTAATTATAGGCCTGAATTCCGGTCGTTATTTCCGGCTTGTACCATTTGTCGGCTTCGAGAGCACCGTGGGTCATGAAATCCATTTTTACATATTTGAATCCGCAACGGTGAAACAAAGCCGAGATTTTCCTCATCTGCTCTTCGATGGCCGGATGGGTGGGGTCGATAGCATACGCGCCGTCCAAATCCTGCGGTTTGCCATTGGCATAAAGATAAACATCCCTGTACTTATAATCAGGCGCATCGGGTATGTTTCGCTCGCCGTTTTTTCCCCAGTCGGTAAACGGTGTCCAGTAAATTCCGGCTTCCTGCCCGTTGGCTTTGCATTTGTCCACAAAGGCTTTGAGTTGTTCTTCGCTGAAAGTGTTCCAGCCGGAATCCAATCCGATATACACCAGATTGTCTGTGTTTTTGAAATGATTATTTTGAAGATTGTCTTTAAAAAAGTCGGAAACTTCGATGGCTTTCGGATAATTCAACTTAAACTGAAGCACTCCCCAACTGTTCCATCCGAAGGGAACTGCCTTTGTCCACGCTCTTGGGGGAGTAATGGCAGCATTGGCATCGGCAAAAGTTTCGAGGCCGGCACGCCAATCATTGAAATATCCGACGAAAATTCTGGGCGATCTGATTTCGCGTCCCTTCACCATACCGTGGGGACGGGAATCGCGGGTGAGTTCATCGGCCACACCACCGTAGCAGGTCAGGGAGGTCAAGGCATTTGCATTGGCAGTCATGTCGATAGCTGTTTTCCAAGTGTCGTGTTCCACCGAACCGACAACAAGTCCTTTTCGGGTGTCGTTGTCAAAGACTGCCGTCACTTCGTAGCTTGTTAATTTCTCAAACGAGAGCGGATGCGACTGGAAACGAACCCATTTGTCGTTGTCGAACGGAACAAAAAGTGCCCTGTTTTGTGTGGAAACCGGGAGGAAACTGAACTGCCCTACAATGACTGGAGCCATAAAATTAGACATAAGTTCTTGCTCCCGCTTTATCGAGAAATCGGTTTCGAAGTAGTCGTGCCTGAGATCAAAATAGAATTTCCGTGTGAGTTCCGGATATTTATCCGATTGATAAACCACCGTCACCACATGCAACCCTTTGGATTGAACGTCACTGATACTGCCCACTTGGTATTGTTCCGTCCCGATGAGCTGGCCCGACAATTTATAGGCGGCACCGATGTTTTGCAGGGTGAATTTCCCTTTGTTCTCGATATCGATCCCGGTACCGTTGCGATTCAAGGAAATTTTCCAACGGCCGGCGGATATGGATTTCTTGCCCGTGAAGGAGCAACACAAAAGAATCAGGACAAAGGCAGAGAAATAAATTTTCGGAAGTTTCATCAGGCACATGGTTTTAGACATTACAAAGGAAAGAGTCA
>MKRS01000591.1 GCA_001897035.1 Bacteroidales bacterium 45-6 | reverse complement strand
AGAGATGCTGCCGTTGAAATCGCGTCCCGAAGTCGGGGAACGCCACGTATCGCCAACGCATTGTTGCGCCGTGTGCGCGATTTTGCCCAAGTGGAAGGCTCTGGAAATATCGACAAGGCGATTGCCATCTATTCGCTCGAAGCCTTGAATATCGACAAATATGGCTTGGATTAGGGGGACAACAAAATCTTGCTGACCATCATCGACAAGTTCAAAGGCGGCCCTGTTGGGATCACCACCATTGCAACCGCTTTGGGTGAAGATGCTGGCACCATTGAGGAAGTGTATGAGCCCTTCCTAATCAAAGAAGGTTTCCTGAAGCGCACTCCCCGTGGCCGCGAGGCTACCGACTTGGCCTACACCCATTTGAATCGTCGTCGGGAAAATATTCAGGGGATGCTGTTTTGATTAGAGGTTTGGACTTTTTAGTTTCTTATTATTTTCTGAATAATTCTCGTTCATCTGCTTGCCGGTGGCGTTGTTGCTGACCGTAGCTTTTCCGCTGGAATTGGTTTTCACATCGGAAATGTTCCGTACTTATTCGGCAACCGATTGTTTTTCCTTGTCCACAAATTTAGTTTTTTTGTCGATGGTGATCCATTTGAATAATTTGTCCGACGGACGTATTTTGTCTTTCAGCTTGATGGAAAATCGATCGCCTTTCACCGCTTTTTCCACGGCTTTCAGATCCACCCGGATTTCGTTCACGATGGTGGAAACGGCACCGGTGGTGGGTCCGGTCACCAGGATTTCGTCCCCGACGTTTAGCTCTCCCGATTCCAACTGAAATTCGGCCACTTCGAGGTTGGAGTAGTATTTGATTCCCTTCCCGATAATCACTTTCTTCTTAGTGGAACCCGAGCCATAATTGCTCGACCATTCGCCCAAGCGTTGGCCAAGGTAGTATCCATCCCAAAATCCCCGGTTGAAAACTGTGGCCAACCGGCTGGTCCAATCTTCGATTTTTTCATCCGTGAAAGTTTTCTCGCAATACGATTGGATGGCTTCCTTGTAACAAGTGACCACTGTCCGCACATATTCCGGGCCACGGGCACGTCCTTCAATTTTGAACACCCGCACTCCTGCATCCATCATTTTGTTGAGGAAATGGATTGTTTTCAGGTCTTTGGGCGACATGATGTATTCGTTGTCTATTTCCAGTTCGATGTCGGTCTCCTTGTCCTTCACCACGTAGCTCCTTCGGCAAATCTGATTG
>MKRS01000590.1 GCA_001897035.1 Bacteroidales bacterium 45-6 | reverse complement strand
CATGGCCAACAACATATAAGCTCCTATGAATGCAATGAATACGCCCAAAAGGAATTGAGTTCGTTCACTTGCAAAAAACTGTTTTATGATTGTGAATCTGGATATTTTTTTCTTCTTAGTGATCTTTCTTACTGCCATATAGGGACTTAAATAGACTTAATTGTTTACTGTTTTGTATGCAAAGTTAATGATTATTCATGTACATTTGCATGAAAATTTAACAGAATGTAATGGGCAAAGATATTATATTTCCGGCAGAATGGCATCCGCAAAGTGCCATACAGTTGACCTGGCCGCACGAAAACAGTGACTGGAACTACCTATTGGACGAAGTGACGGCCTGTTTTGTGGAGATCGCCAAAAGCATTATCCGGCACCAAGATCTTATTATCGTATGCAAAGATTCCAGCTCGGTGAAATCACGATTGGGAGATATTACCGAATACAAGGGAAAAATCCGGTTGGTGGAAATACCCTCCAATGACACTTGGGCACGCGATCACAGCGGCATTTCGGTCTTTATAGACGGCGAAAAAGCGGTGTATGATTTTACCTTCAATGGATGGGGATTGAAATTTGCTGCCGACCTAGACAACCAAATTACCAAAAAACTATTTGACAAAGGAATATTTTCGGAAAAGATTGGGCGTATCAACAAAAAGAATTTTGCCCTCGAAGGCGGCGCATTGGAATCGGATGGAAAAGGGACTCTGCTCACTACGAGCGAATGCCTCCTCTCCCCTAACCGGAACTCATTCCTCGACAAAGGCCAAATAGAGGACTTCCTGAAAGAGAATTTGGGACTCGACCGGATTCTTTGGCTCGACCACGGATATCTGGCAGGCGACGACACCGACAGCCACATCGACACGCTGGCACGTTTCTGCGACGAGCACACCATTGCTTATGTGAAATGCGGGGACGAAAACGACGAGCATTTCAACGCATTGAAGGCGATGGAAGAGCAATTGAAATCGTTTGTGGATCGGGAAGGGAAGCCATATCGGCTGATCCCCTTGCCCATGGCGGAAACAGTGGAGATGGACGGCGAACGGCTGCCGGCCACTTATGCAAATTTCCTGATCTTGAACAAAGCCGTACTCGTACCCGTTTATGGTTCGGAACTGGACAAAGTGGCCATATCCGAGCTTCAAAAAGCTTTCCCGGAAAAAGAAATAAGCGGGGTCAACTGCCTTACCTTAATCAAGCAACATGG
>MKRS01000589.1 GCA_001897035.1 Bacteroidales bacterium 45-6 | reverse complement strand
TAATTTGGCGATACTTTCCTTCACATCGCTGTTCCAGTAGGTACCCACATCTTTGGCCGACCAACAATCGGAAGCCGAAAAACTTTCAATCGTTTGATGCACCTCCAATGGATTTATAACCACATTGATAGGCTCTTGTGAATGTATCGATCCATTCATTGCAAACAACAAAACAATTATGACAATCAGGTATTTGGCCATAGCAATCATTTAATTTTAATGTAAACCGGAATTGCCCGCACGTTCATGTTTATGTCTGTTGCTGTCACAACGAGTTTATGATATGTTTCCTGTACGGTAGTTGTTGTTCCATCGTTGCGGATCACTTGCTTGATCCACGTCTTAGCGGCATTGGCAGGCACAACCACCGTTGTCTCAAACATATAGCTTTTGGGAGCATCATCCAGATCTACCGCCTGGCTCACAGTCCAGTCGCTATAAGAAAACACCAACCTTTTTAAGCCTGCATTATCTGTGATTTCTATCTTGACGCTAACCTCCTGAAGCGGTTCAGCTATAGTTGAATCATTCGCTACCTGATATTTGGGCGGTTCGTGATCGTATTTGGAACTGATGTCTTCAGAACTTTCACTACATGCCGAGATGAATGCGACAAGCAGGAGGCACATAGCCCCAGATAAACTATTTTTTTTCATTTTCATGTTGATTCATTTTATAAAATACCTTGATTGGCTCCATGTCCCGATGTAAACGAGAGCATTTACCATCCTGCATTTTGCTTAATTACAACCCCTTTGTTTTTATATTTTAAGACTTCTGCCCGGGGAATCGGATACCATAGGAATTTTTCATCAAACGAGCGATCTTCCACTTTGAAACTTTCGTAAGTGAATGAATAAATTGGATTTCCCAGGCTATCCGAACCATTCTGGACTTTTTGAATTTTCACCCCATGAATGGCAGCTTGCAGGGCAGACATATCTTTCCAGCGTCTCAAATCCCAAAAACGATGTTCTTCAAGAGCCAACTCTTTGCGCCGTTCCAGCTTAATGTATTCCCGCATCTCGTCCTTGCTTTTGATATACTCGCTGCTACTGCGGAAGTTACGCAATCCAGCACGCAATCGGATTAGGTTCAACAAGTCGTGAAGCAATTTGTCGCTCCCTGGAGAATCCAACACTTCGTTGCGGGCTTCGGCGTAATTCAGAATAATCTCCGCATAACGGAACAATATCCATGAATGCCTCACTGTCTGCCCCAAGGTGAGGTCAACATCAGGCATCACGAATTTACGAAGATAATACCCCGTTTTGGTGGCCGTGGAAGTTGAATACAATCCATCCTTACCACCTACATAACTTTCCACTTTGGCTCCCTTGAAATCCTGATTATTAAACAAGATGGTTGCATAAAACCGAGCTTCCCTTTTTTTGCCCGCAAGTCCATACGGATCGGTAGCAACATACCCCGACATGGGGCTGGCATAAGTAGAAGAGACCATCGCATAGCAATCCACAAGCTCTTGCGTGGGATTGGTAAGCCCCTTGCCTTGGTAGCTGATCGGGAAATTGTTCTGCTCAATGGTGTTGATATTGTCGGCCTTTGTAGCGAAAATAACTTCTTCGTTGTATGGAGTTGAGAAAATCTTACCGTAATCGCTTAACAAGACTAATCCCAGTGACGAAGCGTTGTCATACACATCTTTTGCCGCTTTCTCGGCTTTGGCCCACAGCTCCACATTTCGATCGGGGTTGTTGAGCGGACTGGCAGCATAGAGCAACAAGCGCGATTTGAGAGCCATCGGAGCCGCTTTGGTAGGACGTCCCGCATTTGCTTCCTTGTCCTTGAGGATTGTCGGTAGATATTTTGCGGCAGAGTCGCAGTCGTTGGCGATAAAATTGGCAGCATCCTGAAAATCGGACTGCGGGATGTCAAATATCTCTTCTTCCTGGAGCGGATCAAGCACCTTACTGACACAGAAGATATTTTGATAACGCTTTATTAGCTCGAAATGAAAAAACGCCCTCAAGAATAATGCCTGTCCTTTGTAGTTGTCCCTATCGGCCTGAGGAATACTGTTGTATTTGCCTATAAGCCCGCGATTAGGATCTAACTCCTTTAAGAAGATGTTGCAAATGCGGATTCCCCGATACATGTTGTCCCACACATTGTCCGGGTTATAAGTCGGGCTGATGGCATTGTTATTGAGCAAGTGGATCAGCGAGCCGGCATCGGAATGCTTCGCTTCATCGCATGCAGAGGCAAGCATGGCATCTCCCATAAATGAAAATCCAGAGGGAAGATAATTGTAAGCCCTGTTGAGGAATCCAGGTGCAGAATGGGTATTCTTAAATATCCCTTCGTATTCGAGCGTAGTGTTTGTTTCCGGGTCTCGATCCAGAAGGTCCGAGCAATTTTGAAACACTAACGCGACAAAAAAGAATATCAGATATATTTTTATTGCTTTCATAGCTATATTGTTACATTAAAATTTAACGTTTACACCTATATTATAAACCCTCATTTCGGGATACGCGTTAATCCCGGCATTTGGGTAATCGGCTGAAAGATGATATTTCTTCAATTGATCTATCGAAAACAAGTTATATCCATTCAGGTACAAACGGGCATCCGCAATTTTGACACGCGACAAGAAGGATTTCGGAAGATTATATCCCACTTCTAAATTCTGAAGGCGCACATAATTCCCATTGTGCGACCAAATGGTCGAGTTTTGGAGGTTGTGGGAAACCACCTGGGTTGTCAACCGCGGGTATTTTGCCGTCGCCTCGTTCACTCCTTGTTGCCATGTGTCATAAGCCGTGTTAGTCACCTTGGAATTGTTCAGCAATCCTGCAAAAACATTGTTGCTGACCATCACCGTGCGGTTTGCAACGGCGGTAACGAGGAAACTCACTTCAAAATTTTTGTAGCTTCCTCCCAGGTTTAATCCTAAATTCCATTCGGGAATGTTCGAATATCCCAACGGAGTCCAATCGTTGGCATCGATGATCTTGTCACCGTTTTGATCCTTGTATTTTGCATCCCCAAGGCTTACTGTTCCATAAGTCGATTTGGCCCATCCGTTGATTTCGTCCTGCGTATTGAAAAAGCCAATCGCCTGAAGTCCTCTCATGGCATCAATCTGTCGACCAGTCTGATATGTCCACGGTTCTTGGCCGGCTGTTTCCTCCATGTAGGTGATCTTATTTCGAGCAAAAGAGACATTTGCTTGAGCAAAATAGCCAACATTTCCAACTTTGTCCTGATATTTTAGCGCAGCTTCAAACCCTTTATTGAGTACAGAACCCAAGTTTTCGTAAGGAAGACTTTGGCCTATAATCCCCGGAAGGGTATTGCTCCGGGTGGTGATAATCCTCGATCTGTCGTTACGGAAGAGGTCGATATTTAACACCAGTTTACTTTTGAAAAGTTCCACATCCACTCCGATATTGGCGTTCAATGATTTTTCGAATGTTATGCCTGTGTTGTTGAGACGTCCTTCGTAGGAACCGTCAGAGGAGGAGTAAGCCGTACCGAATACATATCCGCCTCCCAAATAGAATTGGCTCATATATGGGAAGCGTCCCAAACCTATATTCGAATTTCCTACCATTCCATAGGAAGCCCTCAATTTAAGGAAATTGACTTGTCGTCTGTTTTTCAGGAATGCTTCGTTCGAAATTATCCAGGCACCGGATATGGTTGGAAAAAAACCATAGCGATTCGACCTGCTGAAATTCTCAGACCCGCTGTAAGAATAGCCGAGCTCAGCCACATAACGGTCGTTGTAAGCATAAGAGAGGTGGCCGAATACATTTTGATCATGCTTCACCGGATAGTTCCCGGCCTCCTCGTATCCCGATTGCATATATTTTAAGTCGGACGAAACCCGATGCACTTTGTTGAATGTGTTCTCATAAGCCAACCCAATCGTGAAAGTATTCAGAAGCGAATATCCATAATCCGAAGAATTGTAGCCGAGGGTCAGATCGGTATCGTTTGTTCCGAATTTGGAATATGTCCCATCCTGATTTCTCTGATAAACGGCAAAACTTTGGCTTTTGCCTCGGCCGTTCCTTTTGTAGGTGTCAAAAGCAACCATGGCATTGCCCGACAAGCCCCGAACCCATGCATCGAATTTGTAAACGGCTGAAACATTCCCTTGAAGATACCGGTTATACTGGTCTTCGTATCCGCTTCTGGCCAAGTAGCCGTATGGGTTGTTCGTGTGTTCGGAAGTCCCGGCTATCGATCCATCCTCATTTTTTATGGGAATGGTAGGAGGAAGGCCCGACAATGCCGTGAATATATTGGCGGCTGAAACATTGGGCACCCTTTTCGTTTCCAGCTTTCCTCCCAGATCAAGAGAAACGGTGAGGTACTTGCTCAAATCGATGTCGGTGTTCACTCGGACATTGTATCTCGTATAGCTCGGATTTGTATTGAACCCGCTATTTTCGTTGGTGTAGTTGTATATCCCAAGTTGGTTTGTGACCCCGAACGTCACATAATACCTGACGGTGTTCGTACCTCCATCCACGCTTAAGCGGTACATCTGCTGAGGGGAAGTTTTGCGGATGAATTCAGAATACCAATCCGTGTTCGGATAAATGAATGAATTTTGCGTCCCGTCATACATCTTGGGATCATAAGAAGGATCATTGGGCACAGCCAAACCTTCGTTGTGCAATGCTATGTTCCTAAATTTAACATACTCTTGCGCATCCAAATATTCTGGCAATTGAGCTGGAGCCTGAAAACCAAAGTTTGCCTTCAGTCCTACAACTGGCTTGCCGGAATGCCCTCGTCTTGTCCTCACCTTAATCACGCCATTGGCCCCGCGAATGCCATAATTCGAAGTTGCAGCAGCATCTTTAAGCACAGAGAACGATTCTATTTCCTCGGGATCAAGCTGCGATATGTCACGCTCGACATCGTCCACCATAAAAAGTGGAGTACGCCCGTTTCCAAAAGTGCCGATGCCACGGACATAGAAATTAGACAAGCTCCAACCTGGTTCATTGCCGGATGTTCTCTCCACAGTTAACCCGCCCACAGTGCCTTGCACCGCATCATTCACTGTGGGTACGGGTATTTTCGACAAGGCATCGCCGCTCATGGTAGAGACAGCAGCTGTCAGCAAAGTTTTAGACCTTTGAGAATAACCAACCTCATATTTCTGGTCAACAGCCAACACTTCCATTTCAATTTTCAACAGACCTTCGCCCTCTTTTATCAGGTGCGCTTCCGGTTTGTATCCTATTGCCGAAAACAAGAGCCTGTCCCCTTCTTTGGCTCGAATAATAAATTTTCCATCGGCGTCCGTATAGGTTTGAACAAAATCATTTTCTACAGAAACGCTTACTTTAGCCAAAGGTTTTCCCTTACAGGAGACTACTCCCTTCACGTCCGAAGCTATACCATTCTGGGCATTGACCGAAAAGAGAGACAGCCCCACAAACAGAAAAAGGATAACCTTAGTCAGGGAAAATATATTTACTTGTTTCATCATCGTATTTCTATTTTTGGATTTAAAAAATCATTTACCATCCCGAATTCTGTTTGTAAGAAGTATTTTTGCGCAATTCACTGAGAGGTATAGGATACAAATTCATATACGGCAGGTAAATCCGGTTGTAAAATGGCTTTTCTTGGTAAATCAAACCTCCTTGCGTATTTTTCGTGATTTCCATTTCATACATGGGGCCACCGAACCAATCTGAGGCTTTCAACCAACGCCGGGCATCCCACCAACGGTGTTCTTCGAACGAAAGCTCTATGGCACGTTCGTTCCAAATCCTTTCCCTTAACTGCTGTTGTGTGAGATCGGAAGGTAAATCGGTTACCCCGGAGCGATTTCTGATTTGATTGATAGCCACAATAGCCAGTGCGCGGGCCGATGGAGAATCGGATGATTCGTTGATCGCTTCGGCATAGTTGAGGTACATTTCAGCCAAACGAAAATAAATCCAGTTGTGGTAAGCAGTGTTTGAAGTCAGATTTTTGACCTGTTCGGGGAGGTATTTCCTTACATAATATCCTGTACGGGTATATTCTTTTGTTTGCCGATGCACACCACTCAGATCCTTGTTCTCATTGTAAGTGAGATCCAATGTTTCTCCTTGCCATGACACGCCGTTGTACAGCACTGTTTTGTAGAAACGTGGATCCCGGTTCTGATAAGGATTTTGGGGATTGTAGCTGGCGCGGGTGTCACTGATGGGGTAATAATTTCCATCTGGGCCTTTCTTTTCGAAGAGATTCACAAAGTTTTGAGTGGGACAAACGGAACCTGCCCCCCCAAGTTGTCCTCCCTTAGGCGCCCAAACGTATATTTCAGATGCGGAGAACCCAACCGGAGCAGCCTGTTTGGCAAAAATCACCTCTTTATTGCCATGTTCTCTCCGTTTGAAAAATAATTGCTCGTAGTCATCGGCTCCT
>MKRS01000588.1 GCA_001897035.1 Bacteroidales bacterium 45-6 | reverse complement strand
ACTCGCTTAGCAAAAAGCAACGTGTTGACATGCGAAAATAGCTCAGTTGGTAGAGCACGACCTTGCCAAGGTCGGGGTCGCGGGTTCGAGTCCCGTTTTTCGCTCTGGTCTGCCCGGATGGTGGAATGGTAGACACGCAAGACTTAAAATCTTGTGGCCATTATGGCTGTGCGGGTTCAAGTCCCGCTCCGGGTACGATTTAAAGCCTCTGATCTTTCGATTTGGAGGCTTTCTTGTTTTTTGGACTGTGAAGAGAAGAAGTTGTTCTATTAAAATGGCGAAGCACTTCCTTTGGGAAGTGCTTCGCTGCAAATTATATGTTTCTGTGTCTATCTTATTTCACAGAGTGAACTGTCTTGATGATTCTTGCAGCCACTTTGTAAGGATCGGCGGCAGAATTTGGACGACGGTCTTCCAACCAGCCTTTCCAGCCTTTTTCGACTGTGGCGATAGGAATACGGATAGAAGCACCACGGTCAGAAACGCCAAAGCTGAACTTGTCGATAGACTGAGTTTCGTGTTTGCCGGTCAAACGCAAGTGGTTGTCCGCACCATAAACATCGATGTGGGCTTTGATGATATCGGCAGGAGCAAAAGCGCTACATATTTTTTCGTAAGTTTCTTTTGATCCGCATGTTCTCAACACGCTGTTCGAGAAGTTTGCGTGCATACCGGAACCGTTCCAGTCAGTATCGCCGAGAGGTTTGCAATGCCAGTTGATGGCAACTCCATACTTTTCGGCAGTTCTTTCCAACAAATAGCGGGCCACCCAAGTTTCATCTCCGGCAACAGCAGCACCTTTGGCAAACACTTGGAATTCCCATTGTCCGGCAGCAACTTCTGCGTTGATACCTTCCACGTTCAAGCCTGCTTCAAGGCAGATGTCGAGGTGTTCTTCGATGATTTCGCGACCAAACGCATTTTTAGCACCTACGCTGCAATAGTATTGGCCTTGGGGAGCAGGATAGCCTCCGGCAGGGAAACCCAACGGAAGATTTGTAGCTGGATCCCACAAGAAATATTCTTGCTCAAAACCAAACCAAAAGTCTGCATCTTCGTCATCGATGGTAGCGCGGCCATTAGTAGGGTGTGCTGTTCCATCAGCATTCAATACTTCGGTCATCACTAACCAGCCGTTTTTGCGTGCAGGATCCGGAAAAATAGCTACCGGCTTCAGCAGCAAGTCGGACGAGCCTCCTGTTGCTTGTTGAGTTGAAGAACAATCAAAGCTCCAAAGTGGAGCATCTTCTAATTTACCACTAAAATCGGATAGGATTTTTGTTTTGCTGCGGAGTCCTTGTGTAGGAAATGAACCGTCAAGCCAGATGTACTCTAATTTTGATTTCATGTTCGCTATTTTTATTTGCGTTTTGTTGTAATACTTGTACAAAGATAGCAAAAGATTAGAAATTACAACAGCATAATGTCATTAATGTGTAATTATGGGACATTTTAATGTTTTTTTATTCTTTTTGAATGCGGCGGGGGAATTGTCTTTTTGGTTATAGCGAGGTAAATCAAATGGCTATTGAAATGGGACGGCGAAAGGCATTGTTCGCAGCTATCTGTTCGCAAAGCAGAACGGGCGGCTCTGAACTCAGGGCCGCCCGTTTAGGGGTTATTGTAATGAATTAGGTTTAGAAAAATTTGTACCTGTTGTCTTTTAGGCCTAATTTGTTTTTCAAGACTTCGAAAGACTGATACATGATTCGGTAAGCATTGTTTTGTTTAATGCTCAATTCCATTTCTTTGGCGTTAAATTGTTTGGGCAAGTTTGTCCGGCTTGTCACTTGGATGGCAAGCACGCCGTTGTCTCCTTTGATTGGACCGCTTACGGCGTTCAGTTGTCCATGAGCTGAATAGATGTTCAGGGCGGACTCATGACCCAGGCCAGCCAATGAATTAGCCGCAAAGTTCACAAATCGCACGGTATCTACTTTAGAAGACATATTGGCAGCGTATTCATTCAAGCTCTTCAGGTTTTTGGCCTTTAAAGCGGTGATGACTTTTTCAGCTTTCTTGTCTTTGAGCAGTTCTGCTTTCAGGATCTGAGAAACTTCTGCATAAGGCACATATCCAGCTTCAATTTTCTTTGTAACCAAAGCTATCACGCGCTTGTCAGAGAAGTCAAATTTTTTCACAGCACCCACTTTCTCGTTGAATGCCCAGCTAACCACTTGACGAGAGCCTTGAACTTGTCCCAAGGCGGGGTCGGAAGTTGAGATCATGAAGTCTGGTATCAGGTTGTATCCTTTTTCTTGGGCTGCTTTGGCAAATTTTTCAGGTGTTCCAAAGTCAGTCACAAATTTATTCAATTCGTTGTCCAAGTTGTTTTGGGTTTTGTCGCTGGCAATGACAGGCATTTCGATAAATGCGATTTTCACCTTGCTGACAGGGGCGGTTCGGTCTTCAATCTTGATGATTTGCGCTTGACCGTTCTTCACGATCTTGGTGATTTCGCCTTTTGCGGTGTTGAAACAAGCTTTTTGCAATTCTGGTCCTGCGTTTGCGAGCATGGCTTCAGTCACCCATTGGCCACCTTTTCCATTGGATTGTCCAAGTTCTTTTGCTACGGCTTCAAAGTCTTTTCCACCCTTGATGACGTTGATGATGCTGTCGGCTTTCGAGGCTTTTCCGGCTGTTTCGGGAACGCCGATCAATTGCACTTTCACTGAGTCGGGAGCGACAGTTTTTTCTAATAGTTTATAGAGGCGGTAAGCGTCGGATGATTTGATCGGACCTTTTATGTCGCCGATTGCTGCTGTCTGGGCGAATGTTTTCTCTTCGCCGTTGAGGCTGTTGACTGAAAGAAATACGTCTTGGAAAGGAGTACTCGAATATTCGGTGACCACATTTGCCGCGTTGGAGGCGGTGGCCAATTTGTTGTGGGCTTCGTTGATCGACTTTTCAACGGCCTGGTAGTCTTCTTGGCTTGGGGTGACGTCTTTCACAAAGTAGCTCACTTTGGCCATGTCAACGTATGTCTTGAAGTTGTTTTTGCGTGTTTCGTACAACTTCTTCACTTCGTCGTCGCTCACATTCACCGAGTTATCGGGAATGGAAGTGTACCTTTGCAGTACGTAAGAGATGTCGGCTGTGTATTTCGAGTCTTCGAAGTTTTGTTTGGTCTCAATCGGATTTACCAACACTGCGCCTGCAAGCAGCGAGTTGTATTTTTCTTCGAGGCGTTGGTATTTCATCATGCGTTCGATGAAAAGCCATTGAGCCTTGTACATTTGCGCATAGGCTTTTTCTTGATCCTTGAGTCCCTTGTCTGTATTGATAAATGTCAGGAATTGATCCAGCCTTTGTCTGCTAAACTGTCTGTTTTCGTCCAGGAAAATAGGCAATTGGGTCAAAATCGGGGATATGTTTTCGCCGTGTACCATGTCGTTCAGCTCTTCTTTCGAAACTGCCAATCCTAATTTTGCAGCTTGCTTGTCGAGGATAATTTCCTTCACCATCTGTTGGTACACCCTTTCCCGGATTTGTGTCATTGTGTTTTCATCCACGGAGCTGCTGCCGCTGATGAACTTTTGGAAGTCCTCCCATTCGCTGACTCTTCCTTGATACGTTTTTGTGTCCACTGTTTCACCATTCACAGTGAATGCTTTGTCTCTGAATTTGTTCACCCAAGCGTTTCCTGAGGTGAACAAGTCTGTAAGAATAAAGGCCAGAAGGGCAAGTCCCAATGCTCCGATGAGCAAGCCGGCTTTATTTCTAAGTTTCTGTAATGTAGCCATTTAGTAACTATGAAATTATTAGATTTATCTCTTTGTATATTATATTTTTATAAAATAGCCCACGAAGATAATAATTTTTGTTGCTATTCGGCGATTTTTTTTCAAAAAAACATCTTTTTGACTCCTCTAACGGTGGTTTAGTCCATTCCAGGCAGCTGTTTCCGATCTCGTTGGCAGGTGGTTTCGCCAAGGCAATTGTTTTCATCGGCTTGTGGATGAGGTGAAGTGGGCTGTACGCAGATTGAAGCAAGCGATGCAGAAGCTGCACATCCCTATATATATAAGGCATAGCGTCCTTTTTGGAAAGCTGGTTACAGTGTGCCTTGCTGTATCTGTATGACGATGCGCTCGATCATCCGGTCTCTTCCTTCCGGGTCGTATTCTTGCTTGAGGCTATTCCCAAAGATGCCGGCAAACGCATTGTAAACTCCTGCCTTAAAGCTTCCCACCAGCGACTTCACGATCTCGTAGGTTGATACATTGCATTGCCTGTCGATGAGTTTTACTAAAATCTTCCCCTGATTCTTGGTGAGCTTCTTCATCCGGGGCTTGTATGTCTCCATCACGTATTTTTGGACTGTCTCCAGATGTTTCTTTTTGGCTTTCTCGTCGGGTAGGGTCCCCATGTATTCGTATGTCTCGATAATCATTTTCGAAACATCCTGGGCGTATGGCATCGCCTTCTTCACGTCGCGCACGAGGCGGGGGTATTCGCCGCGTTGCTTGTCGTTGGTGAAAACCAGTGGTGGGTATATGAATACTTCCTGGAGCCAAAGCGAGGCGATCAGCTCTCCGTTGTACATCTCTGCCGGACATTTATAATATTCCACCTCTTGTGCGCACAGCTTGTAGGCCGGCGGCATGAGCAAGAGGATTACAGAGGGGATGATATGTCGAATGAGCTTCATTTGACTTGGATTGCAAGACTGAATTTAATAGCCTACAAAATTATATAGTTTTCGATGTACTTGGCGATAAATCTCCATTAATATCTTGTGAATAATAAATATTTATGTTTTTTGAGGAAATGTTTGCACTAAATGGGCGCCTTTTGGCGTCAGCTCTCGTTGTGCCCGGTTGGAAATGGGCGGTTCCTGAAAGTTTAAAATGGGAAAAATCATTTGAACAGGCATGGCGTATCCGAAAAAATATATTATCTTTGCGCACTCTTATAGTGAATTACAGGAAGTGGCAAAATTTAGTCAATATAAAATAGCTCTTCGGAATTTCCCGAACGAATTGCAGGTGTATGATTTTCAGCTTGATAATGAATTTTTCAAGCACATGGATGGGGCAGCCGATATTCAGAAAGGATCGGTGAAGGTGGCTCTGTCAGTGAAAAAAACTCCTGCAGCGTTTGAATTTTCGTTCGACTTGCAAGGCCTTGTTTATGTGCCTTGCGACCGCTGTTTGGACGAGATGCCTATTGAAGTGAATTCGCAAAACCGGCTTTTCGTGAAGTTTGGAAAAGAATTTTCGGAAGAAAGCGATGAAATCGTCATCATACCCGAAGAAGAGGGGGAAATCAACGTGGTATGGTTCATCTACGAATTTGTGGCGTTGAGCATTCCAATGAAACGGATTCACCCGCCTGGAAAATGCAATAAGATAATGACCTCCAAGCTCAACAAATATAAGCCCGACACTTCTGGCGGAGGAGATGAAGACGAAGAGGTGGAAATGGAGAGTGATGCCCCGATCGATGTCGATCCTCGCTGGGACAATCTGAAGGACTTGAATCTGGATGATTGAGAATAATAAACTATAAACAATTAAATATACAACAAGATGGCACATCCTAAACGTAGGCAGTCGAAAACAAGAACAGCCAAAAGAAGAACTCATGACAAAGCTGTCGCCCCAACGTTGGCTCTTTGTCCAAACTGCGGAGCATGGCACGTATTTCACACTGTGTGTGGCGAATGCGGTTATTACAGAGGCAAGTTGGCAATTGAAAAAGCAGCTGTATAAGAGCTTGAACTTATAGGAAAGTCCTAAAGCAATTTAGGACTTTTTCTTTCATTAAAATTCTATAACCGAAATGATTAGAGCTGCAATTACCGGCATCGGGGCGTGGGCTCCCGAAGATGTTATCACCAACGAAGACATTTCAAAACTTGTTGATACTTCCGACGAGTGGATTATGTCGCGCGTTGGGATTAAAGAAAGACGGGTTCTCAAAGGGGAAGGCCGTGGTACTTCTGTGATGGGCATAAAAGCCGTAGAAGAACTTCTGAGCAAAACCGGAGTGAAGCCCGAGGAGATAGAAGTGGTGATTTTCGCCACCACTACCCCGGATTATGCTTTTCCTTCCACTGCTTCTATTGTTGCCGAAGGAGTTGGTATCAAGAATGCCTTTTGCTTCGACCTGCAAGGTGCATGTTCCGGCTTTATTTTCGCATTAGAAACAGGCTCCAACTTCATCCGATCAGGATCTTACAAGAAAGTGATCGTTCTCGGTGGCGACAAGATGACAGCCATCACCGACTATCAGGACCGCACCACTTGCGCCTTGTTTGGCGACACGGCGGGAGCAGTCTTGTTGGAACCCACAACTGAAGATCTCGGCATCAAGGATTCGATACTCCACACCGACGGAGTTGGAATTTCGCACCTCAACATGAAGGGAGGAGGATCTGCTTATCCGGCTTCGATGGAAACCGTAG
>MKRS01000587.1 GCA_001897035.1 Bacteroidales bacterium 45-6 | reverse complement strand
GAATGACCACGTAAGCCTTTAGCTTTGGACTGCCTAACCTCATTGTCCTCAGCCTCTTTCCTGAGCCTCCACTTCCGCAGCATGGAGCTTTCCTTCCTTGACGATCCGCCGCCGGTTCCAGAGCATCATGCACAAAGTGAATAATACCAATATGGCTGGCCCGACGTATTTAATTGTCACCGTCAAATGGTAGAGCATCCAAGAGAAGGGGCTGGATGCAAAATCGAGTGCGGCAGCATCCGAAAATCCGGCTGGAATTTTCACCGCATCCTTCACCGACTGGTCGCCTGCGTTTTGATAAACATCTACGGCGGCTTTGGTGAATGCAGGAGCCAGGTTGGTGGTGATATACAACCCCGCCACCAGGATAATCAGCCCGATGATGAAAGACTTGAAGACATTTCCCTTCGTGATGGGAAGAATCAACGGAAACAAATAGAACATCCCGGCCAGGGATGCCAACGGTAGAAACTGATTACCAGGCAGAATGACCGCCAGCACAAGAATGACTGGAATCAGCAGCAAGGAAACCACCAGCGTGGTAGGATGGCCGATGACCAAAGCCGGAGTCATCCCGATGTAAAGGCCTGAACTCTTCTTGAATTTGCGGGCTATCAGTTCCTTGGTCGCTTCCGAAATAGGTTTCAAGCCTTCGATGAACAGGCCTGTTATGCGGGGAATCAATTCCATTACGGCTCCCATCGCCACGCCCAAGGTCAATATCTTTTGAAAATTGTAACCGGCAAATATCCCGATTCCCGAACCGACTATCACCCCAAGGAAAAGCGGCTCACCGAGCAAGCCAAACTTCTTTTTCATTCCTTCGGCATCGATGTTGATCTTGTTGATGCCGGGAATCAAGTCCAAACCTTTGTTGATGGCCAATGCAATAGGAGCGAATCCTCCCGAGAAGGGCTGTGGGATGGAAATTCCATCCATGTCTTTGTAGTATTTCTGGAAGCGGGGAGCCATCCAGTCAGCGATAATCAAAGTGAGGATGTAGCAAATAATGGCACTGAAGAATCCCCACAGGATGCTCTGGGTGGCAAAGTAGGACAAAGCTCCAACGAAGGCAAAATGCCAGTAGTTCCAAAGGTCGATATTGACTGTTTTAGTGGTCTTGGTCAACAACATCAGCAAGTTGACCCCAAGGCAAACGGGGATGATAAATGCGCCGACCGAAGTATTGTAGGCGATGCCGGCAGCGGCTGGCCACCCCAT
>MKRS01000586.1 GCA_001897035.1 Bacteroidales bacterium 45-6 | reverse complement strand
GCGCACTGCCTTCGTGGTCCAGCCCAGCAGATGAATATGGATATTGAGATCATCAATCGTGTTACCAGAGAGGTTGACTATATTTATGAGGTGACCTTCACAGGCGGCGAGCCATCACTGAACGCCGCAGCGATTGAGCATTTCAGATGGGCCGTTCATTTCAACTGTTGCAGCCTTGACCATTTCTGGCTGACGGTTAACGCACGTTTTTTTAAGCAGGACTTCCATGAAGCTATTCAGGAATTGTACTGCATCTGTGATGATCAGGATTGTTGCAGTCTAACCATCAGCCGTGACCAATACCACGGGAAGATGAGTCCGAAGGCTTATGAAATGTATTCGGAGCTACCCTTTTTCTCAACTGAAAAAATGAAAAGAATCGCTGATAGTGACCTGCTCTCCGAAGGGAACGCTAAAAAAAATCAAATGTCATACAAAGAAGTCAAAATCGGTCATGAAATTGCAGACTATCATGTGGATCCGGAAAACACCGTCCTATATGTGGGAGACCTGATCTATGTTAATGCGAAGGGTGATGTACTTTTTGAGTGTGATCTGTCATACAACCGCCAGAAACGTCATGCCATGGGTAATGTGCTGAGAGAATCCTTTAAAGATATCCTCCTGCGCAATCTCCGTGAGTCAAAACAAAAGGTTTCTGCCTAAAAGAAAGTGAGGTGAAAGCAATGAATGAATTTATGAAGCTTAAACAAGAACAGTCAGAATATCTTCATAGGAACTCTTGACACCTGCTGGAAAATGATTGCAGGCTCAATGAACTGAATCGTCGGCTCATTGATGTATTCAAGAAACATGCAGGGACAGTTTTCATCGGTAGTATCAACAACTATGATCCTGATCCGGCAATCATTTTGAAGGAATACACATGGCAGTACATTTATAATTTCGATTGCGATTTCTGCATTCCTTCCTTTGATGAGATACTGGTCAGACTGATTACAGAATGGAATCAAACAAATAAAGTAAAGGTCCTGAATGAAATATACACTCGCATTGAACATCTTGGCGGTGTAATTCTCACATGGACCTAAATTGGATTTTAACTGATTTGGTATTAGTTCAACTGCCATAGCTAAACAAAGTTTAAGAATGAGAGAAGGCCAAACGTGCCTTCTCTTTTCTTATATAAAAAAACGAAAGGAGTAAAAAACCAATGAATTTAGACCTGGATTATATCCAAAAAAACAAACTTGGCCTGGAC
>MKRS01000585.1 GCA_001897035.1 Bacteroidales bacterium 45-6 | reverse complement strand
AATCGAATTTACCTATCAGCAATCACCTAATAAAAAGCAAATATAGCAAAAATCTAATAATCAATATACTAACTGTTTAATGGAAAGAAAAAAGCAAAAAAGGAGAATAATCCCAAAGAAAGAAACTCATCCAATCAGAGAAAACAGAAGTCAGTGTTTATGTTTTTCGGAAAGATATAATCTGTCAATATCGAGCAAGACAACCCGTTGGTCAAGCAGAAAACGGATAACGGAAGTCACCTCTGAAGCTTCGTATCCGGATAGTTTTTCAATAATTTCGGAGGCTGCAAAATCATGTTCGGCAAGCATCTGCAGCACTTGGAGCCGGATCTCGTCATAAGCTGCATGGCTTACACCCTGCTTTTTGCGGGCAAGGCACACATCGCAACGGCCACAATCTTTCACGTTCTTTTCACCAAGATAGGTCAGCAACATCCTGCTGCGGCAAACATCGGTGCGTGTCGCATAATCATTCATGGCAGTGATCCGCTCCACATAGCGTTTTTTCCGGATTTCATACACATCCTTCGAAATAACGAGGTATTTCTGTTCCATCCTTGCTTGGCGGTAAGTGATGAGCGGGGTTTTCTTGTGAGGAATGTAGTCGAGTATTTGCTGTTTAGAGAGCGTTACAAACATATCGTAAACCTCCTTCCGGCTTTTGCCCAGCTTGGCGGCTATGGCGTTTTCGTCGATGGTAACATAATCGGCAAACAGCCCGGTGTAGAGCCTCAGGACGACATGTATCAGTTGCTCGAACTCGGGATTCAAGGAGAAACGGTAGAGTTCGTCCCGATAAACGGTAAACATCAGCCGGGAACGGTTGTCCACTTCGTCCGCATACTCGATGTAGCCAGCCATTTCGAGTATTTTCAAAGCATGGTGTGTGGGCAGAACAGGCAATTTGTAGGCAGAGCAAAAGGCGTGGAGATCAAAATCGAACGTCCGGTCGAGCCCGAATCCATCCGCCACCTGAAAGAAATAGGCCAGCTGGTCGTAAATCCGCTTGACGAACTCTTTTTCAGGAAATTCGTCGGCAATGCGCTTTTTGAGTTTTGCGCTGTCGCCCTTGAGATGGAGCATCACGGCATAAGCCTTTTTTTCATCACGACCGGCACGACCGGCTTCCTGGTAGTATTCTTCGATCGAATTCGGTGAATCGATATGGACCACCAGCCGGACATCGGGCTTATCGATCCCCATTCCGAAGGCATTCGTGGCCACGATGATGCGGCATTCATCATTTTTCCACTCGTTCTGCTTCCTGGCTTTCTCCTCCGGACTCAGACCCGCATGATAAAAATCGGCCCGGTGGCCAAGCTTTGTGAGTTCGCCCGCGATCTCCTTCGTCCTATCGCGGCTTCGGACATACACAATAGCCGTCCCTTCCGTTTTTTCGACGATACGCACCAAGGACCCCATCTTGTTCTCTGTCTCCCGCACCACGTAATGAAGGTTGCTCCGGTCGAAACTCTTCTGGAAGACATTTTCCTTTTTGAATTGAAGGCGGGCTTGAATATCCTTCACCACTTCGGGCGTGGCAGTTGCCGTCAAGGCCAACACGGGAATATTCGGAAGAGCCGTCCGGATATCGGCTACGGTGAGGTAGGACGGCCGGAAATCGTATCCCCACTGCGAAATGCAATGAGCCTCGTCCACCACCAGCAAGGAAACATTCATCGATTTGAGCTTCGCCAAAAACAACTCCGTGGTGAGACGCTCGGGTGAAATGTAGAGGAATTTGTAATCGCCGAGAATCACATTGTCGAAAGCAACCAATATCTCCTGCCGCTTCATGCCCGAATAAACGGCCACTGCCTTGATGCCACGCTGACGCAGGTTGTCCACCTGGTCTTTCATCAGCGAAATAAGCGGCGTCACCACAAGGCAGACACCCTCCATAGCCATGGCTGGCACTTGGAAAGTGAGCGACTTGCCGCCTCCGGTAGGCATCAGTCCGAGTGTGTCCTGCTTTTGGGCAACGGAATGGATGATGTCTTCCTGCAAAGGGCGGAAAGAGTCGTATCCCCAGTATTGGCGCAGTATTTGGTGAAAAATATCCATGGGAGAGAAGCCGTTGGCAATTAGCTAATGGCAAAAGCTATCAGCTAATTGCCAATAGCTTTTTAATCATTTATTCTGCATCGGACGGATAATCACATCGATGCCGAGAGCCTTTAATTCGGGTAAAAGTTTGTCTTCGTTAAATTCAAAAAAATGGTAGGGATAAAGATGTTTCGGCTTCACCTTCTTGGCAGCATCCAGAAACATTGCGTCGTCCATCGTGTAAGGCAAGTTTTTAGGCAGGAAAGCTATGTCAACGATGCCAAGCTTGGACATCTCGGGGATGTTTTCGGTGTCACCGGCAACATACATCTTGAGCTTGCCAAACCTCAGCACGTAGCCATTCCCCCGTCCTTGCGGATGGAAGAACTCACCATCGGGACGTTTGTGCACCAGATTGTAGGCAGGCACAGCCTCAATGGAAAAGCCTAAGGTCTGCGCTTTCCGACCGTTGCGGATCACCTCCCCGTATTTCAATTGATCGAAACAGGCCTGCGACAGGATAAATTTGGTTTTCGAAGTCTTTACCTGCTGGATGGCCGCCACATCCAAATGGTCGGGATGCTCGTGCGTAATCAATATCAGGTCGGCTTTGGGTAAATGGGAAAAATCCACCACCTGCGAATACGGATCCACGTAAATCACCTTTCCGGCATACTCCAGTTTGAGGGAAGCATGGCCCAGCAATGTCACCTTCAGATCACCCGTTCCGGTGGGATAGGTTTCTGTTTTCATAGTTGCAGCATTAGATATCAATGTGAATAAAGAACAACAAATTAGAGCATACAAACACTTTTTCATACCTTTCATCCAATTAAATTTTTCTAGTAGGCAGCAACAAGTCCACTTGTTATCCAATCAATCGCTTTCACCCTCGAAGGCAATGTCCCTTACGTAAGCCTGCACCGACAGCTTGCCATAGTGCACGTTTTCTTCTATCGTGTAACAAATGTCGAACGGAACACCTGACTTGACACGCCCCAAGGCTTTGCCCTGACGGAAGGCGATGCCATGAACCGAGGAAGGTGAAGTGCCGTCCACCACCTCCAGCTTGAGGTGAAG
The DNA here is from genome assembly GCA_001897035.1 of Bacteroidales bacterium 45-6. Lineage (GTDB taxonomy): Bacteria > Bacteroidota > Bacteroidia > Bacteroidales > Dysgonomonadaceae > UBA1309. The sequence goes on along the minus strand of MKRS01000585.1, from coordinate 3,310 downwards.
ATTTTCATAGCCAACAAGCTTGGATGTTCCAAAATCGAACACACCCCGAGTCATGAATATCGGGTTCAGGTTGTCGGGTCCAAAGGGGCTGAAGCGCGAGAGGTCATGAACAAATTTATTGGTGATCTCGCTAAATGTGATTTCCGCATCCACATTTATCTGTGGCCGCATCATTTCCGCATTTATCATCTTCACCGACAATTCCTCAAACCGCTTGGTAAACGCCTCCAGATTTTCTTCCTTCATCGACAAGCCAGCCGCATAGGTGTGCCCGCCAAAGTTTTCCAACAAGTCTTTGCATGATTCAATGGCCTTATACACATCAAAATTCATGATCGAACGAGCTGAACCCGTAATCAAGCCGTTGGACTTGGTCAAAACCACGGCTGGACGGTAGTATTTCTCGGTCAAACGGGAAGCCACAATTCCGATGACTCCTTTGTGCCAGTTTTCGTCGTATATCACAATGCTGTTGGTAAGCCCCACAAGCACCTTTTCGTCGATATAGGCAACCGCCTCCTCCGTCATTTTCTTATCCAGCTCCCGGCGATCCTCGTTGTAGTGGTCGATGTTGGTGCTTTTTTCACGGGCATCCTGGATGGTGCTTGCCAAAAGTAAGTCCACCGCCTCCTTTCCGTTCATCATCCGGCCCGAAGCATTGATGCGCGGCCCGATCTTGAAAACGATGTCGTTGATGGTGATGTTTTTCCGGCTAAGGCCGCAAATCTCGATGATGCCTTTCAGCCCGAGGCTCGGGGAGCTGTTCAATTGTTTCAACCCGTAATAAGTAAGGATGCGGTTCTCTCCCGTAATGGGCACAATGTCGGAAGCCACACTCACGGCCACCAGATCCAGCAAGTCCAAAAGCTCTGAAAACGCAATATCGTTGCTCTGCGAGATGGCCTGCACGAGCTTGAAGCCGACACCACACCCCGAAAGATGTTCGTAAGGATACACCGAATCCGGCCTTTTAGCATCCACCACTGCCACCGCGTCGGGCAATTGCTCGTCGGGCATGTGGTGGTCGCATATCACAAAATCAATTCCCTTCGACTTCGCATACGACACCTTTTCAATGGCCTTGATACCACAATCCAAGGCTATAATCAGCTTGACACCAGTTTCTTCCGCATAATCTATCCCTTGCACCGAAATGCCGTAACCTTCGTCGTAACGATCTGGAATATAATAGTCCAGATTTGTAGTGAAACGGCGGAGAAATTTATAAACCAAAGCAACGGACGTGGTTCCATCCACATCGTAATCGCCATAAACCAAGATGCGTTCCTTATTCCCCAAAGCTTTCTCAATGCGATTCACCGCCTTGTCCATATCCGGTAAAAGAAACGGATCGTGCAAATCGTTGAGGCTGGGATGGAAAAACCGCTGCGCTTGCTCCACCGACGAGATTCCTCGCTGAATGAGCAACCGGCACAGCACCTGGCTCATATTAAGTTTATTAGCTAATTCCTCCTGTATTTTTTTTTCGCTGGTTGTAAGGGATTGATAATTCCATTTATAAATCATTATATATTATTTTTCTTTTTTTCTCGGGCATAAATCCTCTGCACCATCAATCCAACTATGTGGATTACTTGCATTTGTCCATTCCTAAAAATTACGATGGAAAAAGACAGGCTGGAGGACATTCGTGAAGACGAATAAAAGCATCTCCCTATAATACTTGAACATTACAGAATCGTAAAGATAGTATTATTGTATTAAACAAACGAGAGAAATTTCGGTTTATTGAAAAGAAAATAATAGAACACTTAATAAGAATTTAATTTCAAACGACTAAGATTTATTGCCCGGTAACGCAACAGGCCGCATGTTTTTCAATCATAGGCTTTGGCTATTTGACAGAAATCACGTACTGTTTCAAACAGCTTAATTTTCGAAACGAACAGTGCATTTTTCCTCTATCGAAACCCCAAACAGGGCAAAATCATATTTCACCGGATCATCGGCATCCAACCGCCTCAGATTACGGGTAAGTTCTTCTGCTGCAGACCAGTCACTTTTATTCCGGCTAAGAAGGCCGAGCATCCGCGCCGTCCGGTCAACATGCAGGTCGAGCGGGCAAATCAGGGCGGCGGGTTTGACATTTCGCCAAATCCCAAAATCGACACCCTTGTCGTCACAACGCACCATCCAACGGAGAAACATGTTGAGCCGCTTGCAAGCCGACTTCTGGGCTGGCGAGGAAACGTGCTTGCGGGTTCGCAAAGGCGCATCAGGACTGTCGAAAAAATAATTTCGGAAATGGGTCAAGGCAATTTCTACCGAAATATCCGGCTCATAGAAGAAGGCCGTTTCGAGGCTGTCGTGCTGCTTGTAATGACGATGCAGGAAGTCTATGAAGTACAACAAATCCAAATCATTGAACGTTCGGTGCTTGAAGCCGAGCAAGCTTTTCAGATCGTTTTCGCTGTGGTTTTTCACAAAGTCAAACGGAGCATCGTCCATCCTCTTGGCCAGTTCCAACGATTTGGCGATGATCGTTTTCCGTTGTCCCCAAGCAAAAACGGAAGCGAAAAGCCCCATAATTTCAATGTCCTGCTTCTTCTGAAAACGGTGAGGTACCGACACCGGATCTGCCTCGATGAAGGAAGGTGCGTTGTACTGCTCCACCTTATTGTCCAAAAACTGTTTTAGTTCGAAAGGATTCAAAATCTTAATTTTAGAGGGTTGTTTATCTGTAAATTCGCAGCTTTGCCGATAAACGGATTGACAAATTTACGCATTTCGCCGTCCAGATGCAATTGTTGCAACTGCAATCGTCCACGGAATGCCGTTTCAAAGAAAATCTTGTTGTATCTTTGTACGCTATTTTTTTCAGATAAAAACAGAAACATCAATATGCACTCACTCAACGACTTTGAGATAATGGCCCCCGTAGGGTCTTACGATTCGCTGGCCGCAGCCATCCAAGGCGGCGCAGACTCCATCTATTTCGGCATAGAAGGACTCAACATGCGTGCCAAATCGTCGAACAACTTCACCAAAGACGACTTGCACAACATCGCCGACATTTGCCGCCAGAATGGCATGAAAAGCTACCTGACTGTAAACACCATCATCTATGACAACGACATCGAGCTGTTGCACGGCATCGTGGATGCAGCCAAAGAGGCGGAAGTGTCGGCTGTCATCGCATCCGATGTGGCGGTGATGATGTATGCCAGGAGCATCGGCGTGGAGGTGCACCTTTCCACCCAGCTCAACATCACCAACACCCAGTCGCTGATGTTCTACGCCCAGTTTGCCGACGTGGTGGTGCTGGCGCGCGAATTGAACCTCGACCAGG
>MKRS01000584.1 GCA_001897035.1 Bacteroidales bacterium 45-6 | reverse complement strand
TCTGTTTTCCCATTTCTCTTCGTTTGGCGAGGCAATGGAATTGGGAATCTGCTTTTCATAAAGAGGCACAACTGCTTGTGCAAACATGTTCGAGGCCGCCAAAACGCCTAATGACATAATCAGTATTTTTTTTAATGACATCATGGATATAAATTTATAGTTTTTTTTTGCTTAATAAGATCTTAAGTAAATGCAAGACAATAGCTTGGTATGTTTTTTTAATGCGAGACATAGCCTTTAGCTATTAGCTCATAGCTCATAGCTGTTAGAAAAGGCTAATGGCTAAAAGCTATTGGCTATCAGTTTACACATTTTGTGACAACAAATCATTCTTATCCTTATTTCACCTCCTGCATCAGCTTCTTCACCAATGGAGATATAATAATCAGCAAAACGCCAGCCACCAATGCGTAGATTGCCAATTGCTGATAGCCTGTGGTGTAGGCCATAAGTTTTTCTGTCAATGGGGCTTTGTCGTTTGGAGTGGACATCCCTGCGCCTAATATTCCGGCAAAGTATTGCCCGTAAGCACTGGCCAAAAACCACAATCCCATCATCACGCCCCACAGCCTTTGAGGCGATAGTTTTGTCATCAGCGAGAGCCCGATGGGCGACAAACAAAGTTCGCCGAAGGTCATGATGAAGTAGGCCAAAGTGAACACCGCCAAGGAGGTTTTTCCTGTGCTATCCATGAAGAACCTTGTGTAGTAGAGTGTGTAAAAAGCTAAGGCCAAAAACAGAAATCCGATTCCGAATTTGATTACCGCATTCGGCTCGATTTTTTTTCGAGCCAACTTCAGCCACAACAATCCTAACAGCGGACTAAACAACACCACAAACACCGAGTTGGCGGAATTGTTGACCACATTTGGATCAATATGAAAAAATCCGAGATTGGTGTGCAGGTTGTCTTTTGCAAACAGGTTGAGCGACCCACCGCTCTGCTCGAAGAATGCCCAGAAAACAATGGAAAAGAAAATGAAAACCAGTGCTGCCAGCAGCTTTTTATTTTCGCTTAGCGAAAAGCTCCTCATTTCGTAAAACAAATAGACCAGCGTCAAGGGGCCGATGATGTACATGAAAAGGTCGGTGTACTTGGTATTGGTTATCATCACGTAGATCAGAGGCAACACAAGGATTGTTCCCACATACACGGCCCATTCTTTTTTCTTGCCATGCTTGTCGGCCCGGATGGCTGCGGGCTGCAAGCCGATGGGACCCAGGTTCTTTTTGGTGATCAGAAACGTGACTAAGCCAATAAAAATAAAAATTCCGGAAAGCAAGAATGCAATGTTCCATGAATAAGATTTTCCGACATACACGCAGACCGCCCCGCCAAAAAGGGCACCGATGTTGATGCCGGAATAGAACAAGCTGAAGCCCGTGTCGCGCCTCGTGTCTCCTTTCTTGTAGAGTTCGCCCACCATGGTCGAAATATTTGGCTTGAAGAAACCTGTGCCCACGATAATCAAGCACATGCCTGGATAGAAAAATTCTTTGGCCGAAATGCCCAGGATCACGCTGCCGCTAATCATAAGCAGGGCTCCCCAGAACAGTGATTTGCGGAATCCCAAAATTTTGTCGGCAAACAATCCTCCGATAAATGTGAAGGCATATACAAATGCCTGTATGGCACCATATTTCAGGTTGGATTCGCGGCTCGACATCAGCAAAATATCCACCATGAACACGGTGAGCATCCCACGGTTGCCATAGAAACAGAAACGTTCCCACATTTCGGTGAAAAACAACGACCATATTTGTTTGGGATAAGTCCCTTCAAAGCTTTGTATTTGATCCAGTGTGATTTCCTTCGACGAGTTATTTTGCACGCTATTCATTTGATGTTATTTATGTGAAGCATATTTGAAAAACCCACCAAAAGTACAGAAAATATCGTTGGGGGATGACTAATTATTGTATTTTAAGTGATTTTATCTGATTATTGATACTGGGGGTGGAGGCCTTGAAAGCGGGAGAGAGGTTGGTTTTCCGAGCCGCTTCCCTGTTTTCGAACGCTTTCCGTGAGTTAATATGTTGCGAATGGGGCAGTTGGTGAAAAGGTTCTTAGCTACTTAACCTTTTTGCCATAGTATCGTAACAATTTGTCGATTACTTTGACCTCGAAAACAAATGACAAATAGAAGAATTATGACATCAGTAAAACATCACAGGACAATCGTGATATCCGATATTCATTTGGGCTCAAAATGGTCCAAAGCGAAGGAAGCGACAAGGTTCTTGAAAGAAAACACCTGCGACACGCTCATCCTTTGCGGAGACATTATTGACGGGTGGTGTCTTGTCCGCGGAAAAAAGGCGAAATGGAAGAAAAAGCATACAAAGTTTATCAAGTTGTTGCTCGACAGACAACACGATACGAAGATAATCTATTTGAGGGGAAACCACGATGACTTTTTGAACAGGGTGATTCCGATGAAGTTTCAAAACATCGAGATTGTCAACGACTACGTCCACGTGAGTGGTGAGAAACGTTATTATGTGCTCCACGGCGATGTGTTCGACAGCGTGACTTCCCGTTTCCGCTGGTTGTCCCAGATTGGCGATGTGGGCTACTCGCTGCTGCTTTGGGTCAACCGGATCTACAACAACCGCCGCCTCAAGAAAGGCTTGCCATATTATTCTCTTTCGAAGGAAATCAAGCACAAGGTGAAAGCCTCGGTATCCTACATCAGCGATTTTGAGAAGCATATCGTTGAGATAGCCCGCCAGAAAAAATGCGAAGGGGTCATTTGCGGGCATATCCACCATCCGGAAAATTCTTATTACGAGGATATTCATTACTTGAATTCGGGCGACTGGGTGGAATCCCTATCGGCACTCACCGAGGATTACGACGGCAACTGGGAGGTGGTGTTTTATCCTTCGGACGATGTTTCGGCGAATCCCATTGAGTTCAACGAGTCCGATTCCGACGACATGGAAGAGGAAGCAGAAATTATCAAAACGGTAAGTTTGGCTTTTTAAAATTAAACGTGTGCGTGAGAAAATGATAGCAGGATTTTTTTCTTGTTATCTTTTTTTTTAGTTTTATACTTTCAAATACGATCGAATTGTTATGAGGTATATGTTTATTGTTCAAGGGGACGGCCGCGGGCATTTGACGCAGGCCATATCGCTCTCTGATATGCTCCGCCGCAATGGGCATGAAGTGGTGGAGGTGCTGGTTGGGAAGAACAGGACAAGGGAGATCCCTGGGTTCTTTTTCGAGAAAATTCATGCCCCTGTTTCGACGTACCAAACGCCCTCCTTTATCTATCGGAAGAACAAAAAAAATGTACATCCCCTCAAAACCTTTATCTACAACATCCATCCCAAACGGATAAGGGTCTATAACCAAAGCCTTGAAACCATCAGTCGCAAGATTAAGGAGCAATGTCCCGACGTGGTCATCAACTTCTATGAGATGTTGGCCGGGCTTGCCTACCTGCGTTTTCATCCCAAGACAACCTTCGTCAGCATTGCCCACCAATACCTGATCCGCCATCCCGAATACCAGTTTGCGAAAGGAGACAAGGAGGGAATGCTTCTTTATCGGCTCATCACCTTGATTAGCTGCATCGGATCGTCCAAACTGCTGGGGCTTTCTTTCTATCCGATGCCCGATTCGCCCGGCGAACACATTGCTGTTGTGCCGCCGCTGCTTCGCGGCGAAGTGATGAAGATTGTTCCCGAAACGGGGAATTTTATCCTTGGATACATTCTCAACCAGGGATTTGAAGACGAGGTGAGAAACTGGCACAAGGAAAATCCCGAGGTGGAACTGCATTTCTTTTGGGACAACAAGAAAGCGGCGAAAGAAACAAAAGTGGACGACACGCTCATTTTCCATACATTGGATGACGAATTGTTCCTGCATTATATGGCGTCCTGCAAGGCCTACATCACTACCGCCGGCTTCGAGTCGGTGTGCGAGGCATTCTACCTGCACAAACCCGTGATGATGATTCCAGCCCATGTGGAACAAGAGGTGAACGCAAAAGATGCCGCAAGCACGGGGCTTGGAGTGGAAGGGAAATCGTTCGACATCACTGCTTTGCTCGATTTTGCAAAAGATTATACTCCGAACGACTCTTTCAGGGAATGGCTCTCTCGAGCGGAAGAATTATTCCTCAAACACTTGGTGACCGGAGATAGATAGTTTGAAATAGACCTTAATTCAGTTTAATAACGTCATGCCTTATTTTCAATCCGAAACATTCGAAAGGGAAAATTATACAAGTCGCTTTTTAGATACCGGCCAATACGAAGAGTGTGTTTTTGAGCAATGCGATTTTGCCGAATCCGATTTGTCGTCGGTGATATTCATCGATTGCAGGTTTTCCAACTGCAATCTAAGCTTGGCGAATATTCATTCTACTGCCTTTCAAAACGTGCAGTTCACAAATTGCAAGATGCTCGGCCTGATTTTTGCCGAATGCAATGATTTTGGTCTTTCCGTTTCATTCGACGGATGCTTGCTCGACAACGCCTCATTCTACAAGTTGAAGCTCAAGAAAACTATTTTTCATCGTTGCCAATTGCATGAAACCGATTTTGCGGAGGCCGATCTTGCTGAAGCCGATTTTCGAGAATCGGATCTGAAAGGAGCCATTTTCGATCGCACCAATCTGCAAAAAGCGGACTTCCGTTCCGCTTCCCAGTTTTCGATAAACCCCGAGCTTAACCGGATTGCCAAGGCTAAATTTTCGTTTCGGTCATTGCCCGGCTTATTATATAAATATGGCATTTCAATTGAGGAGTAATCTATTGGTAGAATCCTATTTTTGATACATAGTTGTTGTATTTTAATCTCTTTTCGGATAAAAGTGCGTCAACGTTGCCGGGTTAAAATAATTTTAAGATTCTGAAACCAAAAAATACCGTAAAAAGGCACTATCTTTAGCCGTTTAATCATTGTATCGTTATATCATGAAACATACGCTTGCTTTCATTTTATCTGCCATTTGTTTATCCCTTTTCTCGCAAAACCCCAACGTGGAAACGGCGGAAGCTTTGGCTTCGAGGATTGCCCCGTCGCTGAGCAAGTCCATCGTGTTCAAGGAGAGGAAAACGAACCGCAATCAAGATTATTTCCGATTGGAAACCCAATCTGGGAAATTAGTTGTCACGGCAAATAGCGCCAATTCGATGGCGGTCGGACTCAATTATTTCCTGAAAAATTACTGTCACACTACCATTTCCTGGTACGTGGACGACCAAACATTGCTTCCGGCAAGCTTGCCAGCCGTGCCTGCTCCGGTGGAAATAGAAGCCCGGGTGCAGAACCGTTTCTTCCTGAATTATTGCACCTTTGGCTACACGATGACGTGGTGGAAATGGCGCGATTGGGAGCATTTCATCGACTGGATGGCGCTCAACGGGGTGAATCTCCCGCTGGCGATCACTGGGCAAGAAAAGGTGTGGCTCAATGTGTGGAAGAAATTCGGGCTTACAGACGATCAAATTCGGGAATTCTTTACCGGGCCAGCTTACCTTCCTTGGCACCGGATGGCCAATATCGATCATTGGGAAGGACCACTGCCCATGTCGTGGATCGATGGCCAGGCTGAACTCCAGAAGCAGATTCTCGAAAGGGAACGGGCTTTCAACATGAAGCCGGTGCTTCCTGCTTTTGCCGGGCATGTTCCCAAAGCGATTGCCGAAAAATATCCACACGCAAAAATCACCTCCTTGGGCGAATGGGGCAATTTTAGCCAGCAATACCAAAGCTACTTCCTGGATTCTTTCGACACCCTTTTTGCAAAGATCCAGCACGAATTTCTTGAAGAGCAAACTCGCATGTTCGGCACCGACCATGTCTATGGCACCGATCCTTTCAACGAAGTGACCCCGCCAAGCTGGGAACCGGAATACTTGTGCAGCGTTTCGAAGAATATCTACGAAACGATGGCATCCTACGACAAGGACGCGCAATGGTTGCAAATGGGATGGATCTTCTATTTCATGCAGGACAAATGGACAAGCGAACGCATCAAGGCTTTCCTGCAAGCTGTTCCGCAAAACAAAATGATCTTGCTCGACTATTTCTGTGACAACGTGGAAGTATGGAAACGCACCGAATCGTTTTTTGGTCAGCCTTACATCTGGTGCTATCTCGGTAACTTTGGAGGGAACACCACTTTGAGCGGGAATCTCAAGGATGTGGACGAGAAAATCGAAAACACATTCAGGAATGGCGGTAAAAATTTTTGGGGATTGGGGGCGACGCTCGAAGGATTTGGAAACAACCCGGTGATGTACGAATACATTCTTGAAAAAGCTTGGCAAAATACTCCGGCAGCGAAATTTTCCAAAATATATGCGGCATCCAGAGCCGGAAAGCGCAATGCAAACTTGGAGGCAGCCTGGCAAATCCTTACCGACAAAGTGTATGTCGATTATTCCAATGTGGGAAAGGGCGATCTCACAAATTCGAAGCCTGTGCTTGAAA